>JAFUBV010000062.1 GCA_017460025.1 Methanobrevibacter sp.
GTTCATATGAAAAACATTCATAGACAACAGTGGCAATTCCTGCTTCAGCGGTAGGTTCTGTAATAAATGATGGACTTGACCTGAATTCAGGCTCATAATATACGATTTCATCAATTGAATTGATTAATTCATTTACAAATTCCGTTGATTTTTCATCAAAGCCCGGTGCAAAGACAAAATTGGTAATCTTATACTCACCAGGACCTCGAGATCCCCTATTTGAGTGAATATCCAAGAATAAATCATACTTTTTGTCAATGATTTCATCCTTAACAAATTCCTGAGCCAAAAGCTGACCTTCCAAACGGCCTTCACTTTCACTGTCCGGGTTGTCTACTTCAATATTATAGATATAATAGCAGTAGTTCAAGTTTTCACAGCTTGTTAACTCTTCAAATAATGCTCTGTGAGATTTGCTTTCAAGCGGGTGCATTCCAATAAGATATGCTATTTTAATATTGGAATCCAAATTACCGAATGGACCATGAATATAAACGCTACCTAAGTCATTTTTACCAAGTAATTTATAGTCATAATCTTTTGAGTTAATTTTAGCTTCTGTTGTTGGACCTTCAGGATAGTTCATGGTAAAATCTCCAAAAAATAAAAAGGAGACTAGAGAAATCTAGTCTTCGGATGGTGCACGTTCACCTAATTCTTTGTTTAATTCATACATTAATCTGTTGTCGCCATCTGCGAATTTAGCTTTAGCGAGTAATTCCATTGCGTTTTCTTCTTCTTCGACCTGTTCTTCAACAAACCATTGTAAGAAGTTGTTTGTTGCATGGTCTTTTTCTTCAATAGCTAAATTAACTAAGTCATTGATTAAGCCAGACACTTTTTTCTCATGTTCTAAAACATGTTCAAATGCTGCTAATGGAGAATCCCATTCGGTTTGAGGTCCTTCGATAGCAGTTAAAGTTACAGAAGCTCCTCTTCTGATAATGTAATCGTAAAATTTCATTCCATGTTCCAATTCTTCTTCAGCCTGTACTCTCATCCAGTTAGCAAATCCTGCTAAGTCTTCGTCTTCGAAATAAGCTGCCATGGATAAATATAAATATCCTGAATAAACTTCAGCGTTTAATTGAGCGTTTAATGCTTTTTCCATATTTTCTGATACCATAATATCACCAGTATAGTTTATGTAATTTCTTTAATATATAATTTTAAAAAAAGTTAGCTATTAAGAAATTAAATGAGATTATCTTAATAGCTATTGTAGACAGTGAAAGATTGTTATGAATTTCTCATAACCCCTCTCTTTTTATTAAAACAATTATTTTATATTAAAGAAGGAAAAATAATAATTAAATTGGTTATGCCGACAATTTAACTATTACCTCAAGGCTGATGTGTGAATTTTTAATATAAAATAATCAAATGAAAAATAATCAAACATAAGCTGTTTAAACTATCTTTCTAACATTAGTATTCAGCACACTAATCTTAGAAAGACAATTTAAAGAGGAAAATAGCTATTAAAATTAATTAATAGCTATTTGCTCATATGGCTGACTAAGTTTATTCCAATGTTAATGGGCCTAATTTTTGTAGAGTCTTATAAAATTCATCCATTGTTTTTTGAAACTTTTCACCTTCGGAAGCAGAAATCCATTCAAAACGGAATCTATCTTTTTCAATACCAAATTCTTCAATAATATCCTGAACTATTTTTGCTCTACGTGACCATTTGTAGTTACCAGCATCATAATGACAATCTCCGATATGGCAGCCTCCTACAAATACGCCATCAGCACCTTCTTCAAATGCTTTAAAAATCATGGAAGGATTGATTCTTCCAGAACACATTACACGAATAATCCTAACATTCGGAGGATATTGCATACGTGCAGTACCTGCAGTATCTGCTCCCCCATAACAACACCAATTACATAACAATCCTACAATTTTTAGATCTTCAGACATGATTGACACCTCACAACTCTTCTTTTGCTGGACTGTATAATGGTGGCTTAATATCATCACTTACACCAGCAATATAACCTGTTCTATTAGAGTATTTCTTTTGTAATTTATCAAAAATTAATGATACCGGAATGTCCATAGGGCAGACATCATCACATTGTCCACAGTCAATGCAACTAAAACTCATATGGGACAACCTAATTCCCTGGAATGCAATTGGTTTCGGTGGAATTTGTGACTCATCAAAGTAAGATTTATTGATTTCACAATTTTCATGACACCAGCAGATTGGACAAACATCACGACATGCATAACATCTGATGCAACGATTCCATTCTTCCATTGCATTTACTTTATCATAAATTGCATCCTGTGTTTTTTTAGATAACTTAATCATTATTCCTTCAACTTTTGATCTTGCATCGATTGCATCCTGTGAAGGGGATTTAGTTTCTAAAAGACCTGCTTTTTGTGCACCTTTTATTAGCTCTTCACCTTTTTCATCATTAATTTCAACGAATGTCCAACCTTCACTAGCTCCCCAGTTACCACAAGCAATATTTGCTTTTCTAGGGATTTTGATATCACATCTTTGACAATTATTTCGGCGTCCATAACCTTCCTGTTCTAAATCATGGATTTTTACACCTTTTTTAGAACCGTCTTTCAATTCAACAATGAATTGTCCTTTATCAATTTCTTCACTTACAACATCATCAGGATCAATTTCATAAAATAAATCAATCATTTTTCTTCCAGTGATAGGGGAAACTGTTCCACCACAGTTTAATCCAACAGTGTAAATATTTTCAGGATTGATTTTATGCCTTTTAATAAGTTCATCAATAGAACGCATATCACATGGTTTTACTGCAACTGCAATCTTTTTATCTGATAAATATTTTTGAATCAAATCTCCAAACATTGTTGGTGCGCAATGATATGATCCTGCAGTGGAAATTAAATCTTCAGAATCTGCTATAAAAGTTGGAACACCATCATAAATATCATCACCAGGAGATAATGTTAAAACACCATCAACAAGATTTTCATCAAGCAAATATTTAAAAATGCTTGTTACAGCCCCTCCACATTCACCGGCTTCATGTATCTCAGAATTTTTGGATTTAGCTAAAACATAAGTCATATTATCACTCACAATTTATCTTGGATTTTTTCGATTACTTCAATTTCACTTAAATCGTCTGAATCAATTACTGCTTTAAATTCTTGAGTTAAACCCATTGCATTGACAAAACTTCCATCATTTTCAAGCCATGAGGATATTGGAATTACAATCTGTGAAACATCAGAAGTTGAATTTGAACAAGGAGTAAAACTAATAATATTCTTAATTTTCCCATAATCGAAATCAATTTCAGATTTGATATCATCCCTAAATACCAATAGAACATCACTATTATTTAATAAATCAACCATTTCTTCTTTTGATGATGGAGTAATGATATTAGCAGTTCCTTTAGAATTACATTTGCTGAAAACGGCCAATAATTTTGAATTGTTTTTAACAGTAATGTCATTAATTTTATCCAAATCATCACTAGATTCAACATGATTATATATAACAAGTGATGAATCTTCTATTTTATCCAATACATCATCTAAAGATCCGCAGACCTCATTGGAAATATTTGCAGTAACAGAAGCATTTTCTACAAATGAATAAACATTTGCCCCATTATCTTTCGCATGAACTATTTTTCTTCCCAACAATGGGTTTTCATATAAGATATCCCCTATTAAAATAATATTTGAAGCATTTTCAACTTCATCATAGGATGCAACATCACCAGCAATATTTACAAAATTATCTGCATAAAATCCAATATTATAACCATTAGAATCTGCAAATTCTTTAATTTTATTTACTTCTTCAATACTATTGTTTCCAGAACAGATTACTGAAATTTTTTCTGGTTCATTAGATTTTAAAATGTTTGAAACTTCATCAATAGCTTTTTCAAAATCAACATCTGAATTTGAAATTTTAGCATTTTTTAATTTATTTTTATACATATCAATTGAGTTTCTACCATTTAAACAGTTTTTTCCTTCGTTAATTGGATGTCTTTTATAGGAATTTGTTCCAACAACCTCTCCATTGTATGAAACAACATTAATACCACAACCAACACTACAAGAAGGGCATAACGTGTGCTTTATCTCCAACATATTATCACCAAATTAGTTAAAAAGAGTACCATGAATATCTTCACTGTCAAAATAATCATATGATTTATTATCTGCCAAACAATAAGTAGACTCTCTTGTTAAAGAAAACGTACTCATTAATAATTCACAAGCTTTATTGAAAATTAATTTAGAACAAATTTCTTGATTGAATTTTTCAGATAA
>JAFUBV010000063.1 GCA_017460025.1 Methanobrevibacter sp.
AATTCTTTGTATTTGGAAACAATTTCATAAGCATTATTTGATGCGACAATGTCTGCACCTGCAGTTAATACCTGATGGGTCATTTTCCAAATGTCAATTCCATCATAGACTTCTATTTTTGTTTTAGGAGCGTATTTTAAGAATATGTTAATGTCATTAACTATTTCATAGATATGATTAGGGGTTACAAATCCAGTTGATGTTTTGATATAGTCAACGCCAGCATTTTCAAGTCTTATGACGATGTTTGCTTTTTGCTCATCTTCAAGGATTTTGCTTTCAATAATCATCTTTAATGTTTTATCTCCAATTGCCTCTTTTAATGATTTGGCCTCTTCTTCAATCAAATCATATTTTTCACTTGCAACATAATTCAAATTGATAACAGAATTAATTTCGTCTGCTCCATTCTCAATCAATGAAGTAGCTTCAGCAATTTTGGATTCTGTATTTTCACATCCTAACGGAAATCCAATAACACTACCCACCTTTGTATCGCAATCAGCCAATATTTCACTAGCTAACGGAACGTATGTAGGATTAATTGTGACTGCATTGAAGTTCATTTCCTGAGCTTGCATCAGAAATTCCTTCATTTCAGCTTCACTAATCATGTTATTTAAATTTGTATAATTAATAACACTTGCCAAGTGTTTTGAATTTTTTACTCTGTACATATTACCACTCTATTTATTTAATTGTTAGTTATTATACGAATGAAACTATATATAACTTTTGTCTTGATTTTTAAATTAATTTTTTTGCCATATAGGGTCCTTTTCTTTCATATCCGAATTTACGATAGTAATTTCTTGAACCGATACCGCTGATAATTGCAATTTCATCTTTATCATTGTCAATAGCCAAATTTTCAGCTTCCTTAAGTAATCTTTCACCAAAACCTGTATGCTGGCCGATTGATGGATTTTTATCGCCGATCTGAATCATGTTTCCGTAAACGTGAAGTTCACGAATAAGTGCAGTCTTATCGGTGATTTCCGGTCTGAATGTATTTTCGGAAGGTATTCTGAACCTTAAAAATCCTGCAATACTTTCTTCGTTTTTATCCTCAATTGAAATGAAAGTTTCTTCACCGCTGCATGCATCATATGATTCCTTGAATAATTTGAAATCATCCAGCTGATAATTCCTGGAAGTCTTTTTGTGTCCTATTTCACGACAGCGTATGCACTGGCAGTTGATGTTGTGCTCTTCCAGTTTATTATAAACCAGTTCTCCAAGATTTGATTTCTGAACGCCCGCTTCAATCAATGTGGATGGGATGTCTCTTTGGATACGCATTGTCCTGACCCATTTAGGAAGTATCTTTTTGATTTCAACAATCAGCTCAACTGCCTCTTCATCAGTATATGGGCTATAAATGCCTTCTTTCCACATGTCATACAATTCGCTTCCTTCAGTAACAAGGCAAGGATAAATCTTAAGCATGTCCGGTTTGAAGTTTTCATCGCTGAACAGTTGCTCAAACATTTTCAGGTCTTCCTTTTGACGCACAAACAATCCGGGCATCATATGCATAGCCACTTTAATTGCGGAATCCCTTAAAAGCTGATTGGATTCAATCACATCGGCTATGGTATGTCCTCTTTTGACTTTGGTGTATAATTCATCGGATAATGTCTGAACACCCAATTCAACTCTTGTAACGCCAAAATCCAGCATTCTATTGATATGGTCTTTTTTGCAGTAATCGGGACGGGTCTCAAAGGTCATTCCAACGCATCTGACTTTTGAATTTTCATTTGCAAGCTGAACATCATCAATCAGAACATAATCGTTTGGAGGATATGTCTTAAGAACACCTTTTTCAAATCCTCTGATCAATTCTTTGTTGATTTCAAATTCAGCATTATTCTCTAAAATCAGTCCGAAATCAGTCATTGCCTTAAGGCATTGTGATACAAACCATTCCTGATAACACAAATCTCTTGAAGGGAATGTTCCTCCCATAATGATTAATTCAATCTTATCTATGGGATGACCAATTTTTTTAAGTTGTGCCAGACGATTGAAACATTGGACATATGGATGATACTCAAACATTCTTCCCCTTAAAGCTGCAGGCTCTTCACCAGTATAGCTTGGAGGAGCAATATCACTTTCAGGACAGTACAGGCATCTTCCATGAGGACATTTATGAGGATGACACATTACGGCAACTATGGCAACCCCTGATTTGGTTCTTGTCGGCTTTTTCTTTAAAGTATCTGAAACAAGCTCCTTTTCTTCTTCGGTTGCATATTCAAGGATATCTGCATTGCTCATAAACCTTGATAATTTTAGGTCACGGCAAAGTTGCCTTTTTTTCACTTCCAAATCACGTCGAGTGGATATTTTACCGTCTATAATATCATTAATAATAATTCGACATGCCTCTTTCATTGTTTTCACCTATATAATATATGATAGTTAATTTTATATATGCGTATGTTTTAATTATTATTATAATTAAATATTTTGAGGCGATAAAATGCGTGCAAAACGATTATTCGGTATTACTGTATTAGATAAAAAAGTAAAAACAGTTGGTAAAGTCGACGATGTAGAAATTGATGTTGAAACCGGTAAAGTTACTTCCCTTATCATTTCTTTACAAAAAGGTATTTTATCAAATGATTCCATTGAAGTTGACTTTGACAGTATCGAAACTATCGGAGACTACATTCTTTTAAATGTTGAAATTGAAGAAGAAGTAGAAGAGGAAGAAGCTGAAGAAGCTGAACAAGTCACTATTGAAGTAGAAGAAGAATAGATTTAGGGGTTATATCATGGCATTTGATGCTCGTGATAAGGAAATTTCAATAAATGATCATGTTCGTTACGTTGATACAGGAACCATAGGACAGGTTCTTGATATCAAGACTGAAGATGAAGTTGATTGGATTTTAATCGATAAGACTAATTTATGGTACAAATCCAAATTAGTTGAAATTTTAGATGAAAAAGATATTAAGGTTAAATTCACTCCATCAGGACGTGAACTTGATATCGAAGAATTAAAAGAAAAAGCAGCAAGTATGGAAAACATGGAAATGGATTCCAGTGTTGCAGAAGGTGGAGGATAATCCTCCTCTTCAATAATTTTCTGCAAACTGTTTTATTTTTTTAGATAATGTTTCACCGATACCATCAATTTTTTGCAACTCTTTTTCACTGACTGATTTTAGGTCATGGCCAAAGATTTCCACGATGTTTCTTGCACGTTTTCTTCCAAGACGTTTAACGCCGACAACAAGAGGAATGATGTCTTCCTTAACACCATAATACAGTCTGGCGGATAAGTAGTCATAATCCTTTAAGTTAGAATAGTCTCCCAATATCTCTGAGGTGTTTTTAGCGAAGCGAATGAGTCTTGAAGCTTCATAAGCAGACCTTCTGGTTGACGCTGAATAAACGCTGTATTTGTTTTCAATCTCAAATTCGTTTCTCTCATCAATCCATTCAATCAGTGAAACTGTTGTGGCTTCAGCATTTCCTATGTCAACTGCAAAAAGACCGACTTCAGACATTTTATCACGAACAGGATCTTTGCTTTTTCTTCCTTTAAAGGATATCAAAGGCAGATCAGGTGTTTGGGCCAATGCATAGATAAATTCAGGGATATTGAATGTGTCTGATGTTGAAATGTATTCCTTGATTTTAACTGCTGTTTCAACAGCATAGTTTGATTTGGCTATGAGATTTCCAAAGTCAGTTGTTTTCAGTCCTTCAGGGGTTGCCCTTATTATTCCGTTTTGAATTAAGAATTGCATGTCCTGTTCAATTTCCCATTTCAGACTGTCTGCAGCAAATAAGGACATTGACGGGTTATTGCTCATCTGATAGCCGTATAATGTTTTTCCAAAGAAATCAACCAGTTCATCCAAATCCTTTGATAGTGTTGATGCGATTTGGGCTATAATCTGTTTTAGAATAGCGTCCTTGTTGTCAATTAATTTGGAGTTGGTCAGTTCAATTTCCCCATTGATATAATAGTCCTGCAGGTTAATGGCTTCATCGGAAGTCTTGGCGACAAGATATGAATAACCTACATCATCATATTGAGGCCTTCCGGCACGGCCTGACATTTGTTCATAATCAAAAACGGGAATTGGCTGAGGTCCGTTGCTTGTCCAGCGGGTGGTGTCTCTTATCGCAACGGATTTTGAAGGCAAGTTAACGCCATACATTAAACTTGGAGTTGCACTAATCATCAATATGTTTCCTTTTCTGAATTCGTCTTCAATGATTTCCTTCTGTTCATTGAAAAGGCCTGCATGGTGGAATGCAACACCTTTTTCTGCTGCTTCCGCCAGTTTCACACAGGTTGTGGTTGGAAGTGATCCTTTCTTTTTAGGAACTTCAAGCAATTGATTAGCAACTTCTTTGAATTTCTTTTTCTGTTCCTTTGAAAGCTTTTTGTTGATTTTTTTAGCAACATAAGTGGCCAAGCTCTCTGTAAAACGTCTGGTTGACACGAAAGATAATGCCTGTGAGTTGTCCTGCATTGCCTTTTCGACAATTTTCACGATAACGTCATTCTTGTTTTTTGTATTGAACATTTCAGCATCCAAAACCTCTTTGTTCAGTGGCACTGGTCTGTAATCGTGTTCAACGCATTTTCCCTCAAGCCATCCTTCAATCTCTTCAATATTTCTGAGGGTAGCTGATAGTGCTATTATTCTCATTGAAGGATTGATTATTTTGGCTCTTGTAATTGCCGCTTCAAGTGTTGGTCCTCTGCTGTACTCACCGATCATGTGGAATTCATCAATAATCAATGTATCCACGTCACGAAGAGTATCCCATGAAAAACGTGTTAGAGCATCAAATGATTCAAAAACCATTACTGACAAGTCTGAACTTGACGGGTGTTTTCCAACGCTTATTCCATACTCTTCAAATGCTTTGAACTCCTGTACCTTTTCATTTTGAATGGATAAGAGTGGTGCTGCATAAACAGCCTTTCCGTTATTTAAAATGGTTTTTAATGCAGGTAATACTCCTAAAACGGTTTTACCACTTGCTGTTGGAATGCAGATTATATAATTTGACTTATCATCAAGATATCCGGATTCAATGACGGCTTTCTGTGCTGGGTTGAACTCTTCAATGTATGGGTAAGCACTGTTAATTATTTTTTTAATATCATCAGGTAAATTTTCCATTTTAATCAATTAAATATTGTTTTTTTATATATTAATAGATTGTGAGAGAGCATTTGACAACTAACCTTAACAATTATATAGTATGAATATATAAAATAGTTACAAAAATATAATTTTAGGTGTTTGATAATATGGCAATTAAAGTAGAAATTTTTAAAACCGAAACATGTCCACATTGTCCTGCTGCAGTTGCTGCTGCTGAAAGTGCTAAAGATAAATTAGGAGACCAAATTGATGTTGAAATAGTCAATGCTAATGATCCTGATAACATTGACAGAGCTAGAAAATACCAAATCATGGCTGTGCCAACAGTTGTCATCGACGGAAATGTCGAATTTATCGGTGCACCTAGTGACAGTGAATTAATCGAAAAATTAGAATCTTTATTATAGATTCTCTCTTTTTTTATTTTTGTAAAAATGACTGATGATAATTATACTGGTGTTACTACAGGCACTGTAGCTACGGCCTGCTCTCTTGCCGCTATGGATGCAATTTTGGATTCACCGGATATTGCTTGTGTTAATGTTGAAACTCCTAAAAAGACATTAGACATCATAATTGATGACTGTCGCAGGTTATCTTCTAATTCTGCTTGTGCTGTTGCTCATAAAAATCAATATAATGACCCTGACGTAACAGTTAACCTGGCTATTGTGGCTCATGTTGAATTAATCGATTTCGATTCTGAAAAAGTAATAATCACCGGCGGTGAAGGCGTTGGAATAATTACAAAACCAGGTCTTCAGATACCTGTTGGGGAGTATGCAATTAATCCTGTTCCTCGAAAAATGATTAAAAAGAACTTGGAGGATAAAATCCCTGAAGGAAAGTCTGCCAAGGTTACCATTTCAATTCCTGAAGGCCGTGAAATTGCTCGAAAAACAATGAATCCCAAACTGGGCATCATTGACGGCATTTCCGTTTTGGGAACCACAGGCATTGCAAGGTCAATGTCCAGTGAAGCCTACAAGAATTCCATCGTAACACAAATCGATGTTGCCATTGCATTGAAATTGGATGATCTGGTTTTTGTTCCAGGAAACATTGGTGAGAAATTGGCCTTAAAGAGGCTTCCGATTTCCAAGCAGCAGGTTATACAGACAGGTAATTATGTTGGTTTCATGTTCGAGGAAGCCAAAAAAAGAGGAATCGACAGGTTTACCTTTTTCGGACACATTGGAAAGCTGATTAAAATTGCCGGCGGAATATTCAACACCAAACATGCCGTTGCTGATGGAAGGCGTGAAATAATGATTACTCATGCAGCAATATGCGGTGCAGATAAGGATGTTCTCCTTGCTTTATATGATTCGGCAACAACAGACGACATGCTGGATATTTTAACCGAAATCAATCTTCAAAAAGAGGTTGCAAACAGCATAGCGCTTGCGATAAAGCAGCGTTGCCAGCAACGTTTTGAATTGGAGCTTGATGTTATCTTAGTTGATATGGAAGGAAATTACTTGAATGACAATATGGAAGGATTTATATGAAAATAGCGATGGTTGGTCAGTTTCCGCCTCATGTTGGAGGTGTGGGAGTTCACATTCATACATTATCTAAGGAGCTTGTAAAACAGGGGCATGAGGTTTATGTAATCACATATCCTCATTCCGATTTAGCCGATATTGACGGAATTCATGTCATTGGAACTACAGGCCTTAACATCCCTGGAATCAGGGGTCTGATGTTTAAAAGAAATGCCCGAAAGGCACTGGAAAAGCTTGTTAATGAAGTGGATATTGACATTATTCATGGCCATTATCTCTTTCCTGCAGGTGCCGCAGCATGTGATGTGGGCACAAAACATAAAATAAAGACCTATGTGACAGCCCATGGTTCCGATATGTTTGAAATGTATAAAAAACAGTCATTTATGAGGCCATTTATTAAAAATGTATTGAAAAAGGCAGATGTCGTTTTTGCAGTCAGCAACGCTTTGAAAAAAGAGATATTGGCTACAGGAGTTAGCCGAATCGAATCAAAAACAAGACTCTACTGGAATTCTGTTGACATCAATAAGTTCTCCGGCGATAATAGGAATTTGCTTGAAAGCAATGGAAAGCCAATTGTTTTGTTTGTCGGTAATATTATCAAGCGTAAAAATGTCAATTTAATTTTAGAAGCAAAAAAATTATCAAAAACAGATTATGAAGTGGTTGTTGTCGGTGATGGTCCGCTTAAAAAGGATCTGGAAAACAAGGTTGAAAACGAAAATATTTCCGATGTCAGATTCTTGGGTTCCAGAAGCGATGTGGAAAATATCATTCCTGGATGTGATGTGCTGGTATTGCCTTCATTTTCAGAAAGCTTTGGATTAGTGCTGATTGAAGCATTGGCATGTGAAAAGGCAGTAATCGGAAGTAATGTCGGAGGAATATCTGAAATAATCACTGATGATGTGGGTTTGCTGATTGATCCAAATGACGCTTCCAGTTTGGCCAAGGCTATTGATAAGGTCATTGGAGATGATGAATTCAGACAAAAGTTATCTTCAAATGCAAGAAAAAGAGCTGCTGATTTCAGCAATGTTGAAATTCCTTATGATGAGGTAAAATAATGATAAAAAAGATTAGATGTCCTGGTTCCGCCACAATTATTAATGCAATCGCTACAGGTTTCGGGTCTGCATTCGGAATAGGGCTTGATATTAAATGTGAAGCTAAAACAATAAATGAAGGAATTGAATGCTCTAATGATGTTGGGGCAAGCACGGATTTAATGGATTTGTGTGTCAGTAAGGTTTTTGAGAAATATGATGTTGATGTGAATGATTTTGGTTTGAAGATTTCAACACAATCAAGCTTGCCAATGGCATCCGGCCTTTCAAGCAGCAGCGCTTCATCCAATGCAATTGTTGCAATAACATCCAAAATAATCAGTGAAGAATTTGACTTTAAGCCATTGGCAGATATGGAAATCATTAATCTGGCCATTGATGCTTCCATCGAGGCAGGAGTCACCATAACCGGATCATTTGATGATGCAACTGCATCTTACTTTGGCGGAGTTGTTGTAACGGACAATAAAAACAGGGAATTCATAATCCGGGAAAAGATGGATGATTATAAGATATTGGTTTATATGCCTAATTTCCATTCAAAATCAGGAGACAGTGATGTCAACCGTATGCGCGTTATGGCGCCGCTTGTTGAAACAGCATTCGATTTTGCCAAATCCAGAGATTATTTCAAGGCTCTTAATTTAAATGGTTTAATCTATGCTTCAGCATTGGGCTTTGATCCTGCCATTGCTGTTGATGCACTGCAGTCAGGTGCAATCGCATCAGGTCTTTCAGGCACAGGTTCATCTTTTGTGGCGGTATGTGATGAATCGTCATGTGATAGCATTATGGATGCATGGGGTGCTCTTGAAGGAAATGTCATTGAGACTAATGTTGATAATGACGGTTGTTTATTTTTATAATCGATTAAATTTTTCAGTAATTCATGATTTTATGCCATAGTTTATATACTATGATTATTATAAATTATATTATTATCATTATTATCAGATTTTGGTGATTTTTTGACTAAGGAAAATGAGATAATATCTTTTGAAAATAAGGAAGATGCTGAAAATCTTTTATTTGAATCTAGAAATCGCATTGATGAGATTGATAATGAGATATTTAAACTAATTTGCCAGAGAACTTCATTTGCAAAGGATATTGCACTTGCAAAAGATTATTTGGGCATGCCAATTTATGATAAAAAAAGGGAAGATGCAATATATGCAAAAATTGAGAAGTTGTCTGAAGAAAACGATATTGACGCAACTATTATTGATCAAATCGTGAATATGCTAACTATATTAAGTAAAAATGAGCAAAATGAAATATTGAGGAGGAATGTTGATGGGTAATATTAGAACTTCATTTGTTAAACGTTTAGCAAGAGAACTTATAGAAACTCACAAAGGTGTTTTCACTACTGATTTTGAAGAAAACAAAAAATTAGTATCAGAATACTCAACTGTAAGTACTAAACATTTAAGAAATAAAATTGCTGGTTATGTTACCAGACTTGTCAGATTAGAA
>JAFUBV010000064.1 GCA_017460025.1 Methanobrevibacter sp.
AGTATCGCGGTTATGATGCTGCAACCGGTGATGTAGATCACACGTACAGCTGGTATGATGCAACTGCAAGTGAAGATGTGCCATATGATGACCAAGGTCACGGTACACATGTAACTGGAACAATGGTAGGTAGTGAGCCAGATGGAGCCAATCAGGTTGGTGTAGCACCAGGTGCCCAGTGGATTGCTGTTAAAGCATTTACAGCAGCAGGTGGAACTGATGTCGATTTATTAAATGCAGCCGAGTGGATTCTAGCTCCAAATGGTGATGCAAGCATGGCACCCGATGTTGTCAATAACTCTTGGGGCGGAGGACCAGGCTTAGATGAATGGTATCGTGATGTTGTTACTGCTTGGAGAGCTGCTGAAATTTTCCCAGAGTTCTCAGCGGGAAATACAACGATATTTAACCCCGGTGTTCAAGGGTCAATTGCAAAACCCGCTAACTATCCTGAATCGTTTGCAACTGGTGCCACGGATATAAATGATGCTTTAGCGAACTTTTCATTACAAGGTCCTTCACCATATGAAGGCGATATAAAACCGGATATTTCTGCTCCAGGTGTAAATATACGGTCAACCGTTCCAGGTAGTGGCTATGAAGGTGGATGGAATGGAACCTCGATGGCGGGTCCGGCTGTATCTGCAGTCGCAGCGTTATTAATTCAAGCAGATGCAAGCCTGTCGGTGGACGAGCTTGAAGAAATTTTAATGCAAACCGCAACGCCATTAACAGACGGCACATTCTCAGAATCACCAAATATGGGATATGGCTATGGATTAGTTAATGCTTATGATGCTGTGTCATCTGTCGTGACTGGTCTTGGCACATTAGAAGGGCAAGTTACAAAAGAGGGAGAAGACACGGAAGCACCAACATTTGAACACGAGGCACCAAGTGAAACGTATGCAGGAATGAATTTAGATCTTGCAATTAACGTATCTGATAATATCAGTGTTGCTTCGGTTGAAGTCGTCTATGGTGATGGAGAAACAGTAGAAGCTAGTCGTGTGTCAGGTGATTATAAATCTGGAGAATATGTTGCAACCATTCCAGGTGAAGCAATTTCAGGTGATTCGTTTACCTACCATTTAGTTATAAATGACTTCGGAAATAATGAAGTAACAAGTGATAGCTACGAGGTAACGGTCTTGCCAGGAATTACAGCAGGGTATTCGGCAGATTTTGAAACAGCTCCAGCAGGCTGGACAACTTTTGGAAACAATAGTAGCTGGGAAAGGGGTGTACCAACCTCTGGACCTGGAGAAGCCGCTTCTGGAGAGTATGTTTATGCAACAAACCCAGAAGGAACCTATAACAACAATGAAAATGGGACACTTATGATGCCGCCGGTTGATTTACCAGATGGAGATTCCTATCTACAATTCAATCAATGGTATAACATTGAAAACAACTGGGATTTTGGTCATGTGTTTATTTCCACTGATCAAGAAGAGTGGACACAATTAGCACGCATTACCAATACCTCTGACGGATGGGAAGCTGCTGAAATTGATCTTTCTGAATATAGTGG
>JAFUBV010000065.1 GCA_017460025.1 Methanobrevibacter sp.
CGATGAAATCTTTGAAAAAGGTCTTCCAATTATGGAATTAGAAATAGTTGATGCCTTAATTCCAGATTTAGAAGAAGAAGTAATGGATGTTAACTTAGTTCAAAGGATGCATAAATCTGGTAGAAAAGTTAATTTCAGAGTAATTGTTGCTGTAGGTAACAAAGATGGTTATGTTGGATTAGGTCAAGGTAAAGCTAAAGAGGTTGGACCTGCAATCAGAAAAGCTGTAGATAATGCTAAATATAACATTATTAAAGTAAGAAGAGGCTGTGGTGATTGGGGTTGTGTTTGTGGTAGAGAACACACCGTACCTTTCAAAGTACAAGGTAAAACCAGTAGTGTAAGCGTAAACTTAATGCCTGCACCTGCAGGAGTAGGTTTAGTAATTGGTGATGTAGGTAAAACTATCTTAAAACTTGCTGGTATTCACGACGTATGGTCTCAATCTTTCGGTCAAACCCAAACTACTGTTAACTTTGCTAACGCAGTATTTGATGCTTTAAAAACTTTAAGTGAAGTTAAAGCAAGTAAAGAAGACCTCAAGAAAATGGGAGTTAACTATTAATTGGTGATGATTATGTTTTTAGTTATTAGAGTTAGAGGAACTACTGGTGTCATTCAAAAAATTGCTGACACTTTACACATGTTAAGACTTAACAGAATCAACCACGCAGTATTAGTTGAAGAAAATCCTAGTTTTGAAGGTATGCTTCAAAAGTCTAAGGATTACATTACCTGGGGTGAAATCGATGCTGAACTTTTAGCTGATATCATTGCTAAAAGAGGTAGAATCGAAGGTAATAATAAAGTTACTGATGAATTTGTAGCTGAAAATTCTGATTACAATAACATTGCAGAATTAGCTGAAGCTTTAATCAATTCTGAAGTTAAATTAGCTGATGTGGGAATTAAACCTGTATTCCGTTTACACCCTCCTAGAAAAGGATACGAAGATATCCGTTTATCCATTAACGAAGGTGGATCTTTAGGTTACAGGGGCGAAGAAATTAAAGATCTTGCAAAAAGGATGCTTTAAATAAGGTGTTTATTATGATTAGAACAAAACGTAAAATTAACAAACTTAGAGGTTCTAGATCCAACGGAGGAGGCTGTACTAAAAAACGTAGAGGTGCAGGTAACAAAGGTGGAAAAGGTAAAGCTGGAGCTGGAAAACAACATTGGACATGGACCGTAATTCACGATCCTGATCATTTTGGTAAACACGGTTTCAAAAGACCTCAAAAAATGATTAAAAAAGTTAATTCTGTTAACTTAAGTTACTTAGAAGAAAAAGCAGATGAATTAATTGCTAGCGGTAAAGCATCAAAAGATGGTGACGCTATTGTAATTGATGTAACTGAATTAGGTTATGATAAAGTTTTAGCAAAAGGTAAAATCACTAAAGCTTTCAAAATTTCAGCACCTAAATTCTCAGCATCTGCTATTGAAAAAATTGAAGAAGTAGGAGGAGAAGCTATAGAATTATAGTTTTTCTCTTTTTTATTTATTAGAGGAATAAAATGTCATCACTCGAAATTTTAGAGCCATTGTTTAAGTTTTTACCTGAAGTAAAATCTCCTGTTCACAATGAAGATTTCAATGAAAAACTTAAATGGACTGCTCTTATTTTGGTATTATATTATTTCTTAACTGAAATACCCCTTTATGGATTAAGTGCTGGGGCTGTGGATAGTTTCGCAGCTTTAAGAGCAGTTATGGCTGGAAGTTTTGGTTCAATTCTTACTTTAGGAATTGGTCCTATTGTTACTGCATCTATTGTATTGCAACTGTTGGTTGGTTCCAATCTTTTGGATTTGGACCTTTCTTCACACAAGGATAAATCACACTTTCAGGCGACTCAAAAGCTTTTATCTATTGTTTTCACAATATTTGAAGCAGGTGTTTTAGTATTAACTGGAAATTTAGTACCTATTGATAATTCTTATCTTGGTGTGTTATTCCTTCAACTTGTAATTGGTGCAGTTTTAGTAATTTACTTGGATGAAGTTGTTTCAAAATGGGGATTCGGATCAGGTATTGGTTTGTTCATTGCTGCTGGTGTATGTCAGGCAATTGTTGTTGGAACATTTAATTTCTTGCCAACATCAGAAGGTTTATTGCCGGGAGCTATTCCAGGATTTATCCAATCCATTGCATTAGGTTCTGCTAATTTCTCATTATTAATTCCATTAATTGCAACAATTTGTGTATTCCTGGTTGTTGTATATGGTGAATCCATTCGTGTAGAAATTCCAATTTCACATGGTTCAGTTAGAGGTCACGGAAGAATCAGAGGTTCAGTTGGTAAATATCCTTTAAAATTCGTTTATGCAAGTAACATGCCGGTTATTTTAACCAGTGCACTTCTTGTTAACGTTTCACTTTTAGCCAATGTTTTCCAGAAACTCGGTGTTCCGATTTTAGGTGAAATTCAAAACGGTAAGGCTGTAAGTGGTATTGCTTGGCTATTGTCAACCCCTAATGATGTATCCATGTTTGTAACAGAACCTGTTCATATTATTGTATATGCAATATTCTTCTTGGCATGTTGTGTATTGTTCTCATACTTGTGGGTTGAAATCAGTGGATTGAATGCTAAGAAAATTTCAGAACAACTTTATAATTCAGGTATTCAGATACCTGGTTTCAGAAGTAGTAAACGTCAATTATATAAGATTTTAAGGAAATATATTCCTGCACTTACCATATTAAGTGGTTTGTATGTAGGTTTAATTGCATTCTTTGCAGACTTAACCGGTGCTTTAGGTGGAGGTACTGGTGTATTGCTTACTGTTGGTATTATTCATAAGCTTTACGAAGAAATGGCGGAAGAACAATTAATGTCTTCAAATCCACTACTCAGAAGATTCTTGGGAGGAGATTAATCTTCTCCATACATTTTTAAAATGAGGGGTTAAATTGAAATTAGTTGTATTAACAGGAATTCCAGGTTCAGGCAGTACTACTCTTCTTAACAAAGCTCTTGAAGAAGTTGATTATGTACATTTAAATTATGGAGACATAATGACTGAACTTGCAATTGAAGAAAAACTTGTTGAAGATAGGGATGCTTTAAGAAAATTACCTGCTGAAACTCAAAAGGATATC
>JAFUBV010000005.1 GCA_017460025.1 Methanobrevibacter sp.
AGACAAAAAAGAAGTTATACTAAACCTGGTAGTAAAAGAGGAAGAGGAGTTAAACAAACCTGGAAAAAATAAATCCTCTCAAAACTACTTTTTTTTAATTTAATTTAACCATTATCCAAACATAATTTTCTTATATTTTAATTGATTTTGTGAATAATTATTTTGTGTGTTTATTCTTTAACTGTTATTTTAATTCAGGATATATTACATTTAATGAATTTTATCAATATTTTTATAATGCTGTTGCTGTGTTATGTAGATATCTTTTTGAAAATTTTCATTTCTCGTCGAAGTGAAATCATTTTCACTAAAATTATATAGTATTTTTAAAAGATTTACTATTAGGTGATAATATGAAAATGCCCGCAAACGGACATAGGGCTCATGGATTTTCAAGTGAGTTCTTTTTAGATTCAAATGAAATTATAGATGAATTAAATCTTAAAGGTTCAGAGACTGTAATGGATGCAGGATGTGGTGACGGACACATTGCGATTAAGCTATTGGATGAATATATTGATTCAGGTAAAGTTTATGCAGTGGATATCTATGATGCATCTATCGAGGATATGGAAAAATATAAATTAGAAAACAATGTAGATAATTTAATTAATATTGAAGCAGACATCACCAAAGGTATCGCAGAAATCGATGATGAAAGCATAGATGTGATACTGATGGTTAATGTTTTCCATGGATTTACAGCTTCAAGAACTGTTGATGAAGCAATAAGTGAATTTTCCCGTTTAATTAAAAAAGATGGCAGAATAGCCATAATGGATTATAAAAAATGGGATGTTCCTAAAGGACCTCCAACTCAAGTAAGAAGTTCTCCTGAAGAGCTTGAAGAGGTGTTTGCAAAACATGATCTTAAAATGACTTACTTAAACGAAGAGATTGGAGAAGATATTCCTCAAGGTAAATCACATTTCTTCATTGTCTTTGAAAAGGAGTAATTAATAATGATTTTTGCAGCTATATTGGCAGGTGGAATAGGATCAAGAATGGGTGGAACAGACACCCCTAAACAATTTTTAAACTTAGGTGATAAGCCAGTTATTGTTCATACGATTGAAAAATTTGTTATCAATTCAAAATTTGATAAAATTCTTGTTTTATCACCAAAGAGTTTCATCAATCATACAAATAATTTAATTGTTGAATATTTTGGCGAGAACAGTAATATTGTTGTTCTTGAAGGCGGTCAGACAAGAAATGACACGCTAATCAATGCAATTGATTATATTAATGAAAATTTTGAAATAGATGATGATTCAATAATTGTTACTCATGATTCTGTACGTCCATTTGTAACTCATCGTATAATTGAGGATAATATTAAGGCTGCAAAAGAATTTGGTGCATGTGATACGGTTATTCCCGCTACAGACACCATTGTGGAAAGCGTTGATTCTGAGGTAATAACAAATATTCCTATAAGGGATAATTTTTATCAGGGTCAGACTCCACAAAGCTTCAAGATAAATAAATTATCAAAATTAATTAATAGTTTAAATGAAAGAGAAACCAATATATTAACTGATGCATGTAAAATATTTGTTCTTAAAAATGAAGATGTATATCTCGTTGATGGTGAAATAACAAATATTAAAATTACATATCCATATGATTTAAAATTAGCTAATACAATTTTAAAGGAATCCAATCATGATTAACATAGTTTATAGACTAAAATCCCCAAAATTCTTTGAAGAGGCAATTGATGACATTGAATTGGATGGCGTTGTTGTAAGGCCGACCTATCTGTCAATATGTCAGGCTGACCAAAGGTACTATCAGGGTTCAAGACCTCCTGAAATACTATCAGAAAAATTGCCTATGGCATTAATTCATGAAGCCGTTGGCGAAGTAGTTTCCGACAGTGAATCTGTTTTCAAACCGGGTGATAATGTAGTGATGATTCCAAACACTCCTTTTGGTGAAGATTGCTATCGTGCAAACTATTCAACATTGTCTAAATTTAGGGGAAGTGGTTTTGATGGTTTTACAAGTGATTTGATAAGCTTGAATCATGATAGATTAGTAAAATTGCCTGATGATTTTAATTTGGAGGTATCATCTTTCATTGAATTAATTAGTGTTGCCTACCAGGGAATAATGAAATTCATGGAGTTTAAAAAGCCATCATGCAAAGTTTTAGGTGTTTGGGGGGATGGAAACTTAGGCTACATTACCGCTTTGCTTCTTAAGCAGATCTGTCCTGATAGCAAAGTCATTGTTTTTGGCAAGCATATGGAAAACCTTAACCTCTTTTCATTTGCAGATAATGTCTATATGATACATAATGTTCCGGATGACTTAAGAATTGATCATGCATTTGAATGTGTAGGTTCAGCAGCATCGCAATCAGCTATAGAACAGATTATTGATTTGATTAATCCTCAAGGAACAATAAATCTTTTTGGTGTAAGTGAATATCCTATTCCTATTAATACGAGAATGTTGCTTGAAAAAGGATTAATGATTCAGGGCAATAGCCGCTCTGAAAGAGAGGATTTTGAAGGTGTAGTTAACCTTCTTGAAGAAAACCCTCAACTTTTCAGTTATTTGTCTAAACTGATTACAAATGTTTGCGAAGTCAAATCAATTGATGACTTGAAAACTGCTTTTGATAAGGATTATATTTCTAATTTTGGAAAGACCATCCTTAAATGGGAGATTTAAATCATTTCAAAACTCTGTTTAATGATTTTGAAACATTCAACTCTCAATTTTTTTCTGTCTTCTTTAGGACCCATCATTGGTATCCTTGAAAGAACATCCAAATCCTCTTCATCAAGCTTTATTTTTTTATTGACTTTTTCTTTCATGTGTTCCAATGCATCATATGCTGGATTTGGACTGAAACATGCCAGTTTTATATTAAATATTGCTTCTGATTTAATTACGCATTCAGGAGCTGTCACCTTTATGGTATTTGGACAAAGCACATAAATTGAAACGGACACTTCATTTTTCTCATAAAGCTCTTCTGCAAGTTCCACATATTTTGCAAGTTCATTTTCATCAAAATTTCTCATCTGATATTCTAAAGCTATTAATTCTCCTTCATCAGTTATGAACAGGTCTCCGCCGTGATGGAAGCTGTCATTTAGCGGAATCATTTCTTCTGGTGCATAACCAATAATTGTTCTTGTTTCGTCAAAAGCTTCTTTTATTATTCTAATTTCTATGTCTAAATTATTTTCGTTCATTTTAATCTAACCTCACTAAAAATTAATTACAATTATCTATATTGTATTTAATGGCTTATAAATTGGTCAGTTTCTTTTTAGAACAATATTTAATGGTTATAACAATTTTACAAAGATATTAAAGTTTTTATATCTCATTATAATTTTGTGTGGTGACGGTTAATTTGCCTTCAGTCAAATCCTTGGGATTCCAGATATTCATCTATTTCGTCATTGTCTCCATAATCATAGTAATCGTAGTATGAACCTGGATCTCTATGTGTAATCGTGGATGGTGAAGTGTCTACGCCACCATAATGGCTGGAAGATGATGAATGTCCTCCTCCGCTACTGCCTCCACTGCCGCTTGAATAATATGGTGGTGAGTCATCGTATCCATAATAAGCATCAAGCACTGAATAGACTCCTGATACCATAAAGATTAAAACTATGGAAACTGCAATTATGGCCAGTAATTTCTTTGAATTGTTCCAATTCTTGAAGTCATTGAGAATGTTTGGATTTCTCACACCATTTGCAATTTTAACTTCATTATATGTTTCATATAAACTATATGCCCATATCAACATGCTTATGAATATGAAAATGTATATGAACACTCCGATTACTGCTGTAATTATCCTTAGAGCAATGAATATCAGTCCTTTTTTAGTATTTCCTGCATAAATCATACCTAGTCCGGCGAATAGAAATGATAGGATCAATGCAATATACATATTCTTTTCTTTTTTGATGAAGAAGGCATTATTTACTTGAGTGCCGCATTTGCTACAAAATTTGGCGTTTTCTTCCAGTTCGTTTCCGCAATTTTCACAAAACATATTTAACAGTTTGTTATTAATTCATATATGCTTTGGGAATAGTGATATGCCGAAAGATTTATATACCATTTAAACACAAAGTACTATTACACGATGTGGTTATCATGTGTTTAAAGCATCATCGTGAAATGGGGGTGAGGAAAAAATAATATAAAATAAGTCTTTAGTTCATTTTTACACCTTTTTAGGGCAAACACGAACAACTGTTTAACATTTTGTATCACTTATAACATATTTAACACTCTTTGAGAAAAACACAAAAATTATGTTGGGAAATGATTTGTTTAGTTTCTAATAATCATGTATCTTTCCTTTATTTGCTTACTGGATAAACACGACATTATTTTGAATCATCTCCATTCCAACATAATTTTATCAAAAATTATTTTTTGATTTTACTTTTCA
>JAFUBV010000066.1 GCA_017460025.1 Methanobrevibacter sp.
AAAAAGACATTTATAGCCTTAATTTGTATTTAAGGTAAAAAAATAAATTTTAATATTAAATAATTATATATTATGACTATTTATTGAATTATTAATCAGGACATATTTTCAGGAATATTACAAATTATAATTCATTTTTAAAAAAAGTATACATTTAATCATTCAGTAAAATCTTGAGAAAAATAGTTTAAATCAATGTCTACAACATGATTGAACATGTTGAGACAATTAGACATTGATTAAATGAGTTAATATAACTGCAGCTCATTTTCCAAAGCCTTAGCTTCCTGACGGTTTTTTTCCTGTTCTTCAGCAGGAGACAGATCATAAGGCCTTGTAAAGAACAGATCAATGTCATTTATAACTTCACAGATTGCCATATGAACAAGCTCCTTTAATGCAAGTGATTTTTGGATATCTGTCATATCATCCTGTGAATAAATCCTTTCATGGTCCTTATTATAATCATCGGTGATTTTTGTCTCATCAAGCTGGGATAGCAAAGTGTCCCTGTCATACTTTTCGTCGCTCAATATTAAAAAGTTGATTAATGATTCCTTTTCCTCGGCATAATCCTTTCCCGGATTAGCTATGACGTTTCTGAAATACATGTTGACTGACTGGAAAATATCTCTTGCCTCACGTCCGTCAAGAAGATCTCCTGAAATGATATCGAATGCAGAGGATATGTAATAAGTGCCGTCCTTAAATCGGGTTTCAAAGACCAGATTGATTTCCTCATCCCCGACATACTGTATAAGCTCGATATCCTGTTCATTTTCAAAGGTTTTCCTGGTCAGTTCATTATTCTTTAGCCTGTAATTGGAATCCGGACTTTTCAATGTTGTGTTTATCTCTTCAATGAAGTCCAGTGTAATAGGTGTAAAATTACTCTCGCTCATTTTAATCTCCCCTAATATTATTATATAATCATCATTTAAAGAACTTTTTCCTTTGGGTTTCGATGAAATTGTCAACTTCCAGTTTGATGTCCTCAAGGGTGACTGCAGGCTTAAGCTCAATCAGTGCGTTCAATGCTATCAGAACGCCGACAGCCTCTGCCATGAAAATATTTTTAAAGCTTATTGACTGATATGAAATCCTGAAATTGCCGTTTAAATGCTGCTCGATTGAAAAGTTGGGATTGATGAAGTTCAAGTTAAGGTCACGGACAAGCTTTGAACCTTCATTCAAGTCCTCAAAAGTCAGCTCCTTTTTAAATTCATCAAGAAAATCAAAGTGGACGTCATATCTGGAGCTTTCAAAATACTTGTCGACAAGAAGATATGCCACAAAAACCTCCATATCCGAAATCTGATACTTGATATTGTTTAAGAAAAACTCCATTTAAACCACTACAACATCTGATGAATGTGACTCTCCATATACATCATCACCATTGAAATCCGAATTTACTGTATATGATCCGTCGGTTAATGTCAGATTGATGCTTGCAACACCGTCACTGTCCGTTTTCAATGTATATTCATTGTCGTTTATTGCTACAGTTATGAACCTGTCGGCCAAAGGATTATCCGCATCATCCGTAAGCCTGACTGAAAATGTATCTGAATAATCCAGATGTGACTCGGAAATCATTGTAAGTGATGAGACCGTCTTGGCGTCATTGTCAGATATCACAAATCCGAAAAAGACTATCACAAATATGCACAATAGCGCAACAGCAATCCATTTGATGGGATATGACTTTTCAACACGGGACCTTTTGATATAATTTCCGCATTTCGAACAGAAAAGCGAATCGTCATTAATGATTT
>JAFUBV010000067.1 GCA_017460025.1 Methanobrevibacter sp.
AAGCTTCACAAATGGTTGCAACAGCAGAAATCAATAAAATAGCTACTAAATTAAATTCAGGCATTGGATAACCAATAGTTGTGAAAACCATCCATACAAATACACTCATTACAGTTGTAACTACAAACATTGTAAGTGATCCTTCAAGAGATTTTGTACCTCCAAAGACAGTGTATTTGACTTTACCGAATTTTTGACCAATTAAAGCTGCAAATCCGTCACCATATACCATTGGTACAATAGCAAGTGCTACAATCCACAAGTAATTTGTAAATATTGCAATCAAGACTGTCCAGATACCTGCATAGAAAAATAATCCTAATGCATGGCCTGATTCTGTCACACTATTTTCAATCTTAACAGGTGAGTATTCTGTTAAGAAGAATAATGCTATTGTGATTGGTAAAGTTAAAAACCAAACCATAACCCAAGGGTCTGAGAAAAATGGCATGGCAAAAATCATGTTACCTACCATAATATGCAGGAATTTACGGGAAACCTCAGGTCTTGTTTTTAAAACCTTTTCAGCTATAACGAATATTGCTGCCACATATAAATAAACAATGATTAATGCAATGACGTCAGTGAATATCATCAGCAATACTCTCCATATTCACATCCGGCATTTTCAATTTTTACATGGTCAATTAATGTGCCATCTTTTTTATATAACTTGATTTCTCCCCAACCGTTTCCACCATTCCATAGACGGTTGTGACGTTTTTGTCCGTCAGGAGCTTCATAATTGAACAGCATCATTTCTTCACGTTTACAGTATAATACGAGTTCCATACGTGAATTTTTATTTGATGCATTGATATGCCATGTATGAACATCATCTCCCTCTTCAAAGTCAAAGTCAATTTTTACAAGATTCCAGAATCTTGCAAAGTTGTATTCATACATTGTACCTTCATAATAAAAACCAATCAATAGTTTACGTGGAATTTCAATACCAAATGCTTTTGGTCTTCCTCCACCGGCTTCAAATGCTGAATTATTTAATTTTTTACCTGTTCTTAAACTGGTTATATTACATGATGAAATCCATAACCAAGGACTGGTAAAGTCTCCTCCCCAATTCTTATCGGCATAACCATAGGACTTTTCAGGAATAACTTCATATTCCACCCCATCCAGCCATATAGTACCACTATATTGGGTTTTAATTCCTTCAGCATGCCAAAACATTTCAAAGGAGTTTAATTTTCTAAACAATTTATTAGCACCATAACCAACATTAAAAGTGATTTGCTTATCAATGTCCAAATCCCATCTCATGTCTCCGGCATCACTCATATATTCAGGATGATTAATAGCGTCCTCTTCTGTCACTTTACAGGACCCTGACATGTGAGTTTCAGTTAATGCACAGTCACCGACACGAATATTCAATTCATTGTCAGGGCATTGGAAATTTTTCATTGAATAAAAATTATGAATCTGTTTTGGATTTTTTCCCCATGTTCCAACTTTTATCATACAGTAGGAAGGTCTTTTTCCTAACCTTTGATTTTCAGGATCTTGACCTAATGTAGGTTCATCCTCAGCTAATGCAGGGTTACATACAAAATATTCGATGAAGAATGGTTTTGCTTCGCCTGTTTCTTTATTATATGCTGTTAAAGAATGCCACCACCAATCATAACCTTTCTTTGCGAGTGGTCCTTTAAGCATATAGTAATCTCTTTCTAAATCACTCTTGTTCATTTAAAATCCTCCAACGAGATAATATAAGATATATAAAAGATAGAATAAATAGCTTATTATTTAATTCTAAAAGATTGAAATAGAATCGAATTAACTTATTGAATAATTGAAATTAGCATGAATGAAACAAACATTTAATTAAGAAACATGAGGAAATATTAATCGATGAAATGATTAAATTAAATGTATCTTGAAAAATAAAACATTAACAATATGACATCTACATGAAAAAATAAAAAAAGATGGACTAAATAATATTATTTAGTTCCATATACTCTATCACCCGCATCTCCAAGACCAGGCATGATATATGCATGCTCATTTAATTCACGGTCTACAACTGCACAGTAAATTTGGACATCCGGATGATTATCTTCAATAGTTTTAATACCTGTTGGAGCTGCAACAAGACATAACAATTTGATTTTAGAAACTCCATCCTGCTTAAGACGGTCAATTGTAGCTGAAGCACTCCCTCCTGTTGCAAGCATAGGATCAATTATTAAAACTTCCCTGTCTGCAATGCCCTCAGGCATTTTATAATAATATTCAACAGGCTCTAAAGTTTCTTCATCACGATAAAGACCAATATGGCCCACTTTAGCGTTAGGAACAACAGTAATAATTCCTTCAACCATACCCATTCCAGCTCTCAAAATTGGAACAACAGCATATTTGTCCTCATTTAACATACCGGTCTCCATTTTTTCGAGAGGAGTTTCAATGGTTACTTCTTCAAGCTTAGCATCTTTCATTGCTTCATAACAAAGCAAAATTGAAATTTCTGTTACAAGTTCACGGAATTCCTTAGTACCAGTATTGATATCTCTTAAAATAGCTAATTTATGAGTTATCAACGGATGGTTCAATACAATCTCATTCATGTTTTTCCTCCGGAATACATAAGTTAAGAATAATACCTACAATTGCTGCAAGAGACATGCCTGAAATAGCTATTGACAAATCACCTGATGCAACGGATAAAGTTGCACCACCTAAACCTAAAACAAGCATTGTAGCTGCAACAACAACATTTTTAGTATTGTTGAAGTCGACTTGGTTGTGAATTAATATTTTTAAACCGTTTACACAAATAAAACCATATAACAATACAGATATACCACCCAAAACAGGTGCTGGGATAGCTGTTAACAAAGCTGTTAAATGACCTGAAAATGCAAATATGATTGCAATAATTGCTGCAAGACCAATAACATAGACTGATGCAACACGAGTCATACCCACAACTGATGTATTTTCACCGTATGTGGTGTTAGCAGGACCTCCAAGGAATGCTGCTAAAAATGTTGCAAGACCGTCACCCAGCAAAGTCCTATCCAAACCAGGATCTTCAATCAAATCACGGCCGATGATTTCACTTAAAACTTTGTGGTCTCCAATATGCTCAACCATTGTTACCAATGCAATTGGAACGATAGTCAAAATAGCTGCGAAGTTTAAGTTATAATGCATAAATGGCAAATAGAATTCAGGCACTGAAATAACTTGAGCTGTCATGACTCCTGCAAAATCAACCATACCGAGCAATGCCGCAACAATATAACCTACAATAATACCGACCAAGAAAGGAATAACCCTTAAGATTCCTTTTCCACGAACTGCTAAAAATGCAGTGGTTAAAAATGCAATTAAAGCAACAATAAGATTTTGCCATGGAACAATGTCTAAATCCAAACCTATTTCACTGATAGCTGTTGGCGCAAGAGAAAGACCAATAACCATAATCATAGGCCCTACAATTACCGGAGGCAATAGGCGATTAATCCATGCTTTACCTGAAACACGAATAATTAAAGAAATAACGACATAAA
This sequence comes from Methanobrevibacter sp., assembly GCA_017460025.1. Taxonomy (GTDB): domain Archaea; phylum Methanobacteriota; class Methanobacteria; order Methanobacteriales; family Methanobacteriaceae; genus Methanocatella. Next base: position 3,543 of record JAFUBV010000067.1, read on the forward strand.
CTAAACCGACAATCATTAAAGCTGTAAAAACACTTGCTTTTCCTGCGATTGCGAAACCTGCAACCATAGGGGCGATAAACGCGAACGAACTTCCCAGATATACAGGACTGCGTCCACGAGTACAAATTAGGTAAATAAGTGTACCTAAACCAGATGAAACTAATGCTACAGGGATAGATAAAACATCTGACCAGCAGTGGTGTTAACAACGATAGGAACTAAAATTGTAGCACCAAACATTGCACATACATGCTGAATAGCCAGTAAAACCCAGTTAAGTGCAGGAGGTTTGTCTCTAACACCCAGTAACATATTACTATTTTCTTCACTCATCATATCACACATAATAGATTAAAGAAAATGCACGAACAATTTTCCTATATAGTTTAATATTTGTGATAATAATTATAAAAATATAATGTAAAAATAGAGTAATTTCCGAATTATACTAAAAAGGAAAAATTTGGGAGATTAATCAAAATCTCCGTTGCTTTCAGTTCCAGGTGCTTGACCAGGTAAAAAGCTTTCTGAAGATGAACTACTAGAACTAGAACCTCCAGAGTCTGAATATGAACTTCCAGAGCTTTGTGAACTTGAAGAAGAACTGGAAGATTCACCGCCTTGAGATGATTGGGAATCTGTATTTACATCGCCTGAAGATGTATCTACTGACAAATTAGAATTTGGATCTGCAGTATCATTCGTAGAATTATCATCATTAGAGGATATAGTGAGATTTCCAAATGTAATCAAAGTATAAAAACCGGCAGCCAATACAATTAAAATAATTAAAATTAAAATAATAGCATTTTCCAATTTCATTTTCATACCCCCATTAGATATTAAAATTCAATATTTATATATTTTTGCATGATAATTAAAAGCTACTGACGGGACTTGAACCCGCAACCTCCGCCTTACGAGGGCGGCACACTGCCAATTGTGTTACAGTAGCATGAAAATATTTTTTAAATAAAAAAATGATGTGCTAAAAAAGGAAATTAAAATTCAAGTATTTCTGAATTTAATACTTCAATTTCAAGTTCACCGGAAACCAAATCCCCAATATTTTGACCAAATTTAAGAAAATGATCACTTTGCATGTGTTTTTGAAGGATTTCAATTGATTCCCATTTTTCAACAAAAATCAATGAATCCTCATGAGCATTTTCATACAGGTTATAATCAATATTACCTTTTTCAGCTTTAGAATTTTCAACTAAATCTGCTGAAAATTCAATGATTTCATTTTTTGCATCATCATCTTTTGGAATTGCTTTTGCTAAAACTATAATCATAGTATCATTATTTTCTTGCTCTACCTACTCTGCGTGCAATAACCATTTCTCCAACAGAAATTAGACCTGCAAAGAATTTTTCTAATCCTCCTGTAGCCCATATAGCTTCACCGAATGTGGAGTTCATGATGTTTGCTTCATAATCTTCTGGAGATATTTTTTTACCAGTGGTTTTCTTAGAAACCAAAGCGGAAGCAGACATTAATTCATCCCAGGTAACTCCTTTAAGTTGGTGCTGCATTGCTTCATATAACTTTGATACTTTAATATCGTAGAGTTCAGACAACAATTCAACAATATCACATGAACGAATCATACCAATAACCTGTTTATCGTCATTGAGAACAGGTACAGTAACAAATTTGTTATTGGCTGTTAATATAACTGCAAGTCTTGCAGGAGCATCTTCATGAATTGTAGTAATCTCTTCATAAGAACTCATGATTTCACTGATTTTTTCATTTCCTTCTCTTAAACCTCTGGTTATGTCGAAAGAAGTGATCCATCCTACAAGCTGTTTGTTATCATTAACTACTGGACATGTGAATCTTCTTATTTCTTCCATGACTTTAGAAACTTCAACAACACTATCATCGCAATTTAAATATGCGAAATCTTTATCCATTAACTCTTTAGCTTTCAAAACAATTCCTCCTATTCAATTTCTATACGTTTTAATGCCCCGACAGGACAATGATTTGTGCATTCCACACATCTGATACAATTATCATTATCCAATATTACTTCCCCATCTTCTAACCATATGGCCTCAACAGGACAGTTTTCCTCACATAAATAACAATTAACGCATAAATCATGGTTAACGTCTATTTTCCTGCTGTGGACTATAGGTCCGATTATTCTATCTAATGCAATAGCATTTTCATTTTTTGAAATTTCAACACAGGCACTGCATCCAATACATAATTTCTTATTGATATAAGGATATAATGTATCTTCATCCAAATCAATACCTACATCAAGTCCGACTTTATCGAAAAACTCTTTAAATTCCAATGTAAATGCATTTGTTGGACATAAATCAGCGCAGTCTTGCCAATTGTTTTCTGCACTGTAATCCACATCAATACTATTCATTCTAACTACTCTGTGAGAACATCTAACATTATTTAAACTGTATTCTATGAAATCATCTTCACTTTCCCCTTCAAAAGCAACAACATTCTTTATTAATTTTATTGCTGAAACAGGGCAAGTCTGAACACAAATTTCACATTTAACACATTTATCCGTAATCTTAGCTATTCTGAAAATATTAGCTGGCTCAATAGCACTAACAGGACATGTGCCAACACAAGTATTGCATCTTACACATTTTGGCGCAACAGCAATGATTTCTTCTTCTGCATTGAATTCATCGAGTTCAAATTGGAAATCATCACCATCATCATCTAATTCAACAGATTTCAAAAGAACTTCACGTTCCAAATTTTTCATCTGCTTGATAAACGATACATTCATATTATTACCAACTATGTATTTTATTTAAATAAACTTTATTTTTAATTATCTATAAAACTTTTCAATTCTTCTAAAGAAGGAAATTTTTCCATACCAAATCCTTCAATAGCCTTACTGGCAACCCAGTTGCCTATCTCACATGACTTTTTCAAACTCAAATCATTTAAAAAAGCATATAGAAATCCGCTATTGAAACTATCTCCAGCACCCGTAGTGTCAACAACTCTACATTTGAATGCCTGAACTTCGCAACTTTCTTCATTATTGCAGGCAAAAACGCCTTCAGAACCTCTTTTTACAACAACTGTACTTATGCCATTTTCTAAAAGCTCATTAGCCAATTGTTCATAAGAGGATTCTTCATCATCAAATAATAATCTTAATTCTGATTCATTGATAAGTAAAATGTCGCATCTGTCTAAAATCGGCTTGATTTCATCAAAACCCTTTTGGACATATAACATTCCAGGATCAAAACTCAATATAGTATCATTATTTAAATTGTCAAGCAATTTTATTTGGGTCTTGAATGAATCTCCAACAAAAGAGGTATAATGCATGATTTTACATCTCATAATGTTTAAAGTGTTTATCTCTTCAATAACAATGTCATCATTAACTCCAGGGTCAACATAAAGGCACCTCTCACCATTGGAATCGACAAATCCCAGACATTTGCCAGTATTTCCTTCATCAGCATAAATTAAGTTATTGGAGAACACTTCATTCATTGCCAAGTTATATTCTATTAAATCACCGTCATCGTCTTCAGCAATCTTTCCGATGATTGATGTAGATACGCCCAATTTTGATAATCCTATGATAGTGTTGGCTGCAGAACCTCCCGGAGTATTTTGGCTGCTTTTGATAAAGCTTTCCTCATCAGCTCCAGCAATATTTTCCACAGAGTATAACTTATCTACATTAAGGGCTCCGAATCCTATAACTTCTGCATTTAAATCATCATCAAAAATTTCCATAATAAAACCTTATTTCAATACATCTAATAAATTATAAATTTGATCTCCTAATTTACCATCAAAGTTTCCTGCAGATATTCCAATAACTCCTTCAACATCAACTGCTGCATCAATACCTGCTTTAAGTGCTTTAAACATTGATTCAACATCAGTAGCATTGACAACAATTTCCGGGATGTAATTTACGTTTTCAGGAACCTTGGACTCTTCTGCCAAACGTTCTTTTAAAGATGGACAGTAATAATGATTTGTGGTCGGTCCGATTTCAGGATAATTGGTTTCCGGCTTTGATGCTGCTGAACAAACATCAAACGGTGCAGTCGCTCCTTCAACTTCCATTATAGCATCAATGATTGCATCCCCAGCAGTCAATACTGCTTCAGGAGTTTCGCATAAATACCAGAAATTACCTCCCATGATTCCATCGTTGATTTTGAACTTTTCTTCAATCTGGAAATCGGGCACGGCAATAGGCACATTAATCATTGTGCGGCCGTATTCCTCCACAGTCCATTCCCAGCCATCTCCACAATGACCAACGATATCCATCATTTCAATATAATCATCACTTTCACTATCAGAATAGTCAAATATGCGGGTGAATGGCTTGACCAGAACATCCTGTCTTAATCTGTAGGATAATTCAAAAGCGAATTTTTCTTTATCATCGCCACCTAACCAATACTGAACAACAGCACCGAAACGACCATCAGGAGTTTCACTTTTATCTAAAAAACCTTCAACTCCCCCTTCAACCCTGCCGATAACGGCACTTGGTGTGGATGTTGAGTCATATGCTGCTCTTTTAACTATCTTTTCAGTTGGTCCAGTTATTAAAGCCCTTACATATTTTCCTTCAAAAGCTTCAAAAAATGTGTCTTCAACTTTATCATAATTCATTTTATCCTAATCCTCCTATGTCTTCACCACGAATGTTATTTCGCATATTGACACTATCTTTTAGTATTTCATCATAATTTTCTTCGTTAATTAATTTGATAATCGGATAATTCTCATCGTTGAAGATTTCAAAGAAATTATCTTTAATTTCTTTTTTGATGATAAATTCATCAAATAAATCTTCAATGTTATCCTGTGAATTGTATTTATCTATAAATTGCAGTACCGCAGATTTATCATTATCTGAATAAATGTTAGCAATTACTGCTGTTGTTATTGCACTTGGTGAGACTATAGCTATTTCAGCTGCTTTCAACGGATATTCATTACCATTGAATGAAATTGAAACACCATTGTTGTCTCTTGCAAATTGAAGAGGTTCAACGTCAGTTATACTATCCCCGATGTATAAAATCTGATTGATATCAATGTTATCCCTTTCAATTATATCATCAATAGCCAGTTTTTTGCCTAAACCTCCGACAACTTCAATTTGTCTGATTTTTTCATAAATTGACATTTTTGGAATTTCAACGAAAAATATTTCATCAAATAATTCATAATCCTTTGGATTTTCAAGAATTTGCCTTTTAAATTCTGAAATTTTTATCAATTCTTCATCATTTAAATTCAAGCCATCTACATCAACATCAGTATAGTATGTATTTTCAAATGGGAAATCCATATAATTGGAAAGTGCTTCAATATATTGACCATAACTTGTACTGACAATATATGTGTTCATAGCACCATGCAAGTATTTGAGTAAGAATTTTGAATCCCTGACAGCGTAAATATTATTCTGTGAAAAGTTTATCAAATCATCATTTTTAAGATTTTCAAGAACAAAGAATGGTAAAATCAATTTTAAAGTATTACCTGCCTTGTAACCTTCTTTTTTAACAACATCTACAAGATAATCATCATATAAACTAAGAATTTTAAATAATTCATCACCATTTTCTATGAAATGTGCGCATAATTCAAATGCATTATCGTTTAGCGTTAATGGACCTTCACAGTCTGTAATAAATGATTTTTCAAACATTCACTCACCTAAAGTTAACAATCCTTATTGCATCAATAGGACACATTGCTTCACATGTTCTGCAGTAAATACAATTGTCTTCAATGAACTCGACATGATCATCTTCCAATTCCAAAGCCTGAGTTGGACAATTGTTTACACAAATTCCACATGCCTGACATTTAGTGGATGATAATGAAAAGTCCCCTTCCCTTTGTTTGTAAAGGTAAGACCTTGCATAGTATAAATCAGTGTCTTTACTATAATAATAATCATCATAAGCTCCAATAGCATCAAACTGGCATTGCTCAACACATTTACCGCAGTAAACACAGTTATCATTAATGGATATTGGATTTGGACCGTTGAGTTCAATAGCATCAACAGGACAGACATTATAACATTCACCGCAAGCTATACATTTTTTGCTGTAAACTTCAATGTTTCTATCCATCAGATAAGAACCGAACAGCTTATCGAATTTGTTAATTTCAATGCTTGAATCCAAAACAACACGCAACTCTTTTTCCATGTGGCTATTCACTTTGCATTCTATGAAATTTTCAAAATTCTCATCATCAAATTCCAAAGACATTGATTTAGCAACTCTTTTAAGAACAGAGTTTAAACTTATTAAATCAAGTGATAACCTTTTCATATCATTATCCACAATACTTGATACGATATCGAATGATTTGATTTCACTATACATCTTATAAGCTTTTTTACGTGAAGAGTATTTTATTGCTGTTGAAGGACAGGAATGCATACATTCCTCACATCTTGCACAGTATCCCGGATTAATATAAGGTAACTTGTTCGTTCTTCCGACATTAATCGCACCGGTTGAAGGACATACTCTTGTACAGGTCATACAGCCGATACACTTATCCTGGTTGACGACAATAGCTTTACCTCCCTTAACAGTTTTAGGAAGCAATTGACCATACTTAATCGCATCAGTAGGACATACTCTAAAACAGTATCCGCAACGGATACATGTGTCCTTATCGATTTCATTATGCGGAGGGTTATCACCATCATTTATGATATGAATGGAACCGTTTTTACATGCCTGAACACATGCACCACATGCCTTACATAATTTAATGTTGATGTTCGGAACTTCTTCCTTAATAGGCGGATCCATTTGAACATCAAGAGAAATTGCATCATAAGGACATGCATTACGGCATAAAACACAACCAAAGCAAGTATTTTTTATTTTTACAAGACCATCAACTTCATCCATATAAATAGCATCAATAGGACATGAATTAAGACATGGTTTGTCCTCACAATTTTCACATTTGGTCTGATTAATCAGATAATCCACATCAACATGCCTTAATGGCCTTGGAGTTTTAGTATAACTATCAATCATAACACTCACTCCATTAAAATCTCCTCATTTAAATTAGATGCTTTCACAGTAGTATGAATAATTCTGTCATCTTCTAAAGAGAATTTAGCTATGAAGTATTTGATTACTGAGAAAGGACATGTCTGGTAACATATACTGCATCTTAAACATCTATCTTTATCTCTAACAATCGTATCCTCATCCTCATCAAATGAAATACATCCTGTAGGACAATCAGGAATACAAAGCTGACATTTCTTACATTTACTTTTATCCCAATCTATAATTCTGATTTTAAGCCTGTTAACTGCATTGGAAATAATCTCAAAACTGATTTCCTCATCAGGAATGATATCCAGCGCCTTATCCCAAATGTTATCCAGAGGAACATCATACTGAAGCAGACTATCCTTTTGAAGTGACCTTAAATCCTCTTCTTTAGAGTTAATATAATCTTCAAGATAGTTTACAGTCAGAAGAATCAATTCCTTTTGATCCTGCAAGTTTTCAACAAATACTCCTTTCATTGCTCCGTTAACTGGACAGACTTCAATACATTCCCCACAGGCAATACAGTTAAGCTGATCAACATGAAGTTTATCATTAACAAGAGATATTGCACCGACAGGACATTTTTTCATACATTTCTTACATTTAATGCATAAATAATCATCAACAATATACTGTCTTTTTGAAGGAATAATATTGAATTCAGGTTTGATTAAATGATTTTCACCGCATTCCAATGTTTTTGGTTCTGTAGGACATACTTCTGCACAGAAACCGCAACGGATACAGGCTCCATCATAAATCACCGGATAAGTCATACCTTCACCGGTTTCATCATCCTTTTCACGCACAATTTTAATTGCATTCGGTGAAGGACAGGAAACTGTACAAGCACCACAACCAATACAATATTGCTTATTTACTTTAGGAAAATTTCTGAACCTGTCAGGTTTTTCAGCAAGTTCCGGTAAAGTTTTTGCATTGGTGAATGCATTAGCCCATGCCTTTTGAGCGAAGTCATAAATATACCACATTAAAGATGACATTTACATTACCTCACCAAAATTTTTTAAAGAAGTTTTACCGTGCTCATCAGTAACTGCAACTCTTTCAGCACAAGCAACACAAGGATCGCATGATGCATATGTTGCAACTGCATCTGCAACTGAAGGAACATCCCTAATCATATATTTAGCACAGGAATCCATGTTTGGAATACTTGGAGTTCTGATTGAAATATGCTTAATTAAATTACCATTGGTTTCAATAGTGTAGGTTACTTCACCACGAGGAGCCTCGTTTCTCCATTGTGCATATCCTGATTTCAGTTCAACAGGAATACGAATATCCCCTTCAGGAATATTCTCAATAGCCTGCCTAACCAAACTAATGGATTCAGGTATTTCATCAAACCTATTTAGAGTTCTTGCATAATTATCTCCCTCTTTTCTCCAAATAGTTTTAAAATCAAAATAATCCTTATAAGTGTAGTGATCTTCACGATAATCGTATTTAATTCCAGAACCACGACCAATAGGGCCAACAGCTCTTCCCCTAATAGCCTCTTTTTTGGTCATTACTCCGACACCTTTGGTACGAAGACCCAAAGCAGGACCTTCAGCAAAGATTTCACGGGTTCTTTCAAATCCTTCCTCTATCTTTTTGAGATTTTCCAAAATAGGCTTGAAATGGCGTTCATCAGCATCCATTTTGACTCCGCCAACAACATTCCAACCCATATTAACACGATTACCTGTCAACAATTCAATAGAATCCATTGCATATTCCCTTAACTCCAACACATGCATGAATAAAGTTTCATGGTCTAAAGCCTTGAAAAAAGTGGAGTTTCCAAGAAAATGACTTTGGATTCTGTCCAATTCATTTGTTATTACTCTTAAGAATTGCGCTCTTGGAGGAGCCTGAACACCACAAATCTTTTCTATAGTTTCTGCAAAAGTTTGGGTATGTTCATATGAACAGATTCCGCAAACCCTTTCAGATAAATATATACCTCTCTGCCAAGTTTGACCTTCAATAATCTTTTCAATACCTCTGTGAACATATCCATATTCAATTTCTGCTTTAACAACTTTTTCTCCTTCAGTCTGGAGTTTAAGTCTGATAGGTTCCTTTAAAGCAGGATGAATCGGACCAATAGGCAATATCATCTCTTTTCCCTCCCACGATCAGCAATAGCTTGAGGACCAACAGCCAAGATAGCTTCCAAAATTTCACTAGGCCTTGGAGGACATCCGGGAACTGCTGCATCAACGGGAACGAAATCAGAAGCCGGAGCATAAACATGTCCTCCTTCCTGATTAAATACATCCCCTGACTGTGGGCAGTTTCCAATAGCTACTACAATTTTTGGTTCAGGAGCTTTGTCATAAACTCTTTTTAAATTTTCTCTCCATTGCTCTGTAACAGCACCAGTCAACAATAGAACATCAGCCTCACGAGGATTATTGTGAACATAAATACCATATTGCTCTAAATCATATCTTGGAGATAATAATGCAACACATTCAACGTCACATCCATTACATCCACCACAATTTACAATACAGACATGAATGGAGCTTTTTCTCACAATATACTTAATTGAATATAACATTTTCTCCCTCTTTATCTAGAATTTTTTAATAATTGGAATAATTCTTTTTGACCTTCTTTTAATACATCAGAATAATCTTTACCATCCATCACTTGTATTGCCAATTTTTCCTTAAGTTCATCTGCATCATCCTTAGATATTAATTCCAATGTATTTACAAATAAACAAAGCCTTAAATCAGCATGGAATTTCTTAACTAAACATTCATATTCTGCGGTTTCAAATGTAGCATGTAATGACAACAATCCTGACATGTCCAACAAATCAAACAGAACATGCTCTAATTCTTCAGGCGTACAGTCAAAATCCTTAGATAAAGGATTTATAATATCTTTCTGAATTACATAAGTCTTGACTATACGGTC
>JAFUBV010000006.1 GCA_017460025.1 Methanobrevibacter sp.
AGCCCTCATGGCATCATCAATAGGTCCGATATATGACTGCGGAGCTACGATATTGACTTGCTGGACAATTCCAGGAACACCCTGTTCATCCAAAACAGACACTAACGCTTCACCAATACCCAAATTGGAAATGACATCTGCAGTGTCGAAGTCAGGATTGGCACGGAATGTTTCAGCTGCAACTTTAACTGCCTTTTGATCTTTTGGGGTGTAAGCCCTTAGGGCATGCTGAATCCTGTTACCCAGCTGACCTAAAATCTCATCAGGAATATCTGCAGGAGATTGTGAAATGAAATACAATCCGACACCTTTTGAACGAATCAAACGAGTAATCTGTTCGATTTTTTTCAGAAATTCTGCTCCCATGCCATCAAATATCAAATGAGCCTCATCAAAGAAGAATACAAATTTAGGTTTATCAGCATCTCCCACTTCAGGCAGCTGTTCATATAATGATGACAACATCCAAAGCAGGAATGAAGAATATATTTCAGGAGATAATGATAATTTCTGAGCATCCAAAATGTTAATCACACCACAGCCTGAATCATCAACCTTAATGAAGTCATTTAATTCAAGTGCAGGTTCTCCGAAGAAATCGTTTCCGCCCTGGTCTTCCAAAGTTATGAGATTTCTCAATATGGTATTTGCAGATTTTGCTGCGATTGCACCATATTTAGGCTCATAAACATCCTTATTTTCAACGACATGATTGATCATTGATTTCAAATCTTTAATATCTATAATGAGCAAGGATTCTTCATCCGCAACCCTAAATACTATGTTTAAAACACCGCTTTGCGCTTCGGTAAGGTTTAGGATTTTGGAAAGCAATACCGGACCCATTTCAGATAATGTTACGCGAACAGGTAAACCTTTTTCGCCGAATAAATCCCAGAACTCAACAGAATATGACTTGAGTTTAAATGAATCAATTCCTTCAACTCTTTTAGCGACATTGTCATTCATTTCACCAATCTTTGCAAGACCGGAAATGTCTCCTTTCATATCAGCTAAAAATACTGGCACTCCCATATCACTAAATGATTCCGCAAGTGTTTTGAGTGTTATTGTTTTACCAGTTCCTGTTGCTCCTGCAATCAAACCATGCCTATTTGCCATTTTAGGTAGTAAATAAACGTCACCACCAATTAAAACTTTATCTTCTACAAACATTTTTCTAACCATTTTCAATTTTTTTAATTAAATAAGAAGTTTTACGTTCAATGCTCCTGCGATTAAAAGCTTTTGAAATTCTTTTAATAGCATCCAAGTTTTTAACAAAATTATCCAGCCAGGAGAAAATGTCTCCGGGATAAACTTGAATCTGATATTTTCTAAATAACTTATTTGAAATGTCGACCGGATCTTTACCTTTCAGACGTTCATGAATAATGACTTCGGATATTCCAAGCTGCAGGCATCTGCAAAATGGCCTATCCTGACAGTTACATTTTAAAAAGTCGCTTTGAAGGCGGATTAATGCATCCTGGAATTTGGAATCCAGTTTATCCAAAGCCTCACCTGAAGATATGATGTCTAAAGTGGACTCTGCAAACAATCTGGTTGAAAACTTAACCTTAAGCGCATTTGATATCTGATTATGGACAACCGGAGATAAATATGCATTTTCAAATAATTCCAAATCCAATGCCATTGCAATTATCTTTACTTTCAGCTTATCATATTCCTGCTTATTCTTATACATTGGAGACAATCTGACATAGTTTATCAGATAATCCCAGTCATCCAAAGCAGTCCTTATGAATTCGGCATCATCCAAACTCAAAAATGAAACTGAAGTTGCTCTGCCGTATTTTGTTATCTTAAAATCATCACTTATCATTCCCAATGATTTCATTTCATCCGTTGCAATCTGCAGACTGACTGGAACATCAATATTTTTATAGAATTCATCAAGCTCATTAAAGCTTTTTATTGAAGTGGATGAAATATCAGCCAGGATTTGCTCATAAGAGCTTTCTTCATCATATTCAATGAATACGTCCTCACTATTGCTTTCAAGTAATTCCAATGCTTTTGCCTCTTCAGATTCGCCCTGAAAATCATTGTTAACTTCAGGAAGAAGATATACAACTCCCCGATCATGGTAACTTGGCCTTCCTGCACGACCGAGCATCTGTGAAAATTCGTTAGGATTAATCCACTTGTTACCCATAATCAATGAATCAAATATTACCTGTGAAGCAGGAAAATCAACACCTGCGGCCAAAGCGGCAGTCGTTACAACAACAGATAACCTTGCTTTATCAAAATCCTTTTCGATTTTTTCTTTTTTATAATATGACAAACCTGCATGATAAGCGGCAGCATTAATATGCTTTTCCTGTAAAAAGTTAGCAATTTTGTGAGTTTTACGTCTTGAGTTAGTAAATATGATAGTCTGTCCACGATAGCCTTTCTTGGATTTGGTATTGAATTCCTTTTTAACCAATTTAGCCATCAGATGGCGTTTGGATGATTCATTTCGCATATAAACCAAATGCCTTTCCAAAGGAACGGGACGATCAGGATATTCAACCAGTTTCATGTTGAATTCATTAGCTAAAAATTGAGGATTCTTTACAGTTGCTGACAAGCCGATAATTTGGGTTTGAGGATATAAATGCTTTATACGTTTAATTAGTCCGTTGAGACGGGTTCCACGATCCTCATCATCAATCATATGAATTTCATCGATTAAAACAACACCCAAATTACTCAAAGCATTTGAATTTCCATTTCTTAAAAGAAAATCAATTCCTTCATAAGTTGCAACAACAATATCTGCTCCGGAAACATCACTATCCGGTAATTTCAACTCGCCTTTTGCCTTAACACGATTGCGTCCAACTTTAATGGCAACATTTAAGCCCAATTTCTTGTATTTCTTTTTAAAATCACGATATTTCTGATTTGCAAGTGCAACCAAAGGAGTTAGGAAAATAAATTTCTTACCTTTAAGAGCCTGTGTGATACCTGCAAGCTCACCCACAAGGGTTTTTCCACTTCCGGTAGCGCTTACAACAAGCAAATCCTCTCCCTTAAGCAGTCCTTCATGAATAGCCAAATACTGAACTGGCAGTAACTTATCATTGCCGTTTTTTATTAGAATATCTCTGAATTCATGGTTAATCTTTAAGCGTTTCATTTCAGCTGAAGGAATCTTCAGTCTTGACTTGGTTGAAGTTCTATCATATAATGTAAGATTCCTATTCTTTAAAGGGTTGAAATCCGGACTTAAAACGGACAGTGTTTTTTCCAAATCACCACTTTTCTCCAAAGTCCTTTTAAGATTTCTGAAAATCTTTTTGTCAAATCCCCTAAGCTTTATTTCATTTTTAATTGTGTCATGAGCACAATTCTTACATATTAACTGATTATTGTATTTATATGAAAAATTTGAATTAATGATAGTAATATTTCCATCGAAAGCACAGAAAGAACAGACTTGAGTGTGGCGAACTTTAACGTTTAGCTTTTTTAAAAAGTCCTCAACATCCTTATCTTTAGTGGCTAGAAAAACAGCCTGGCTTCTTAAAAGCTTATTGACTTCCTGAGGAGGCAATAGTTTTTCTGATAGACTGGAATTATCTTTATATGAATAATCTGCAACAAATCTATTGATTGCAAGACCTTGAGCAGTCTGCTGAAATTTTATTGTGCCGACGAATTCGGCTTCCCTTTTATTGTTTAAGGCTCCTTTTGGAGAACCTATAGGGAATAATTTCCACTGCTTTTTTACCTTTTTTATTACTAACATTAAAATAAAGTTTATTTTTTATATTATAAAAATACTATTAACAAAAAAAAGAGAAAATGAAAACAATTATTCTTGAGAGAATCTTGTTTCCAAAATAATGATTAATACAAATGCGATTATTGCAACAATAACGCACGGAAGAAGACCAGCAATATCTAAAGTTACATTGGATACAACTTCCAAAGCAGGCAATTTTAATGTACCTACCATTACACCTATAAGAAATGCCATGGTTACTTCTTCATGATTTTTAAGCAGGTAATTCAAGACTTTTGAAAATCCTAGAATACCGATTACAGCTCCTACAATGAATACTATGATTTCAGTTAAATGAAGCTCATGAAGAGCAGTTAACATATATTCATATTGTCCAAGCAACAGCAAAAGAAATGATCCTGAAATTCCAGGCAAAATCATTGCACAAATTGCAATCAATCCAGAAATAAATATTACCGGAAGGGAATGGTTTGCAGCAATAGGATTTAAGCTGACAAATACATATGCCAAGATACAGCCTAAAATGGCAAAAGCAACATGCTTTATTTCCAATTTAGGAATCTTTTTAAGCAACACATAAGCAGATGCTAAAATCAGACCTAAGAAAAATGCATAAGTAAGTGCAGTATATACATCCATGCAATAGGTAACTACCTTAGCTATTGTAAGCATCGCAATTCCAATACCTAGAACTAATGGTATGAAGAATGCAAAATCAATTTCATCCAAAAATGCGGTCCAAAATCCTTTGAAATCCAATTTAACCAATGGTTTTATAAACTTAAAATTAATTTTACTTATTGAACCGATTAAATGTTCGTATATTCCTGTAATTAATGCGATTGTTCCTCCACTAACTCCAGGAACAATATCTGCTGAACCCATTAATAATCCTCGAATAAAAATTAAAAATGCTTCATAAAAATTAAAATTCACATTATCTCCTCAACAGTAGTTTTATTTTATCTTTATAATAACATTTTTGTTTATATATTTTTGGTAACTTTTTGATGAAGCAAAAATTCTAATATCATACAAAATTACTTATTAAGAGCAATATTGACCTTAAATGATATTAAAAAGCTTTAAATACTTTTAAATTCAATATATAAATTTATCCTACTCCAAAAAATTATTAAATGGAATTTAAAGGGATTTTTATGAA
>JAFUBV010000068.1 GCA_017460025.1 Methanobrevibacter sp.
ATCGTCCTTTTCATAATTCAAATGCCCCAAATCAGTTTCCTCAAATAAATTGTTTATATGATTTCTCAAATCTTCTTTTTTGTTCAATAATATAACGGATTTTTTGTTGATTGCATAACATGTTGCACACATCATTACAAGGTTTGGTCTGTTGAGATTTTTAGCTATCTTAAAGTTACGTGCACCAATCGCCGAGGTATCAATCTGTTCAAATACATCCGAATAATGACCTAATCCCGTACAGCAGGTTTGTTTGTCTGATATTGCATAATCAATTCCCAGCTTATCAAAAACAAATTTTGTTGATGCTTCGACTCCAGGATACTCGACACTTACAAGACAGCTTCTGAAAAGAAGAATGTCCTTATCCGGGATAGATTTCATTTTTCCACCTCCTGAGATGCCCTGATTCTTTCAATTTTAGCTTTAAAACCTGTAATCGTTAATATTTTACTTACCTCATCAATCACATCCTCTGATGGCACTAACGGAGGGTCAAGTTCCAGCTCTTCCCTGATTTCTCCAAGATTATTCCTGAATTCTCTCCATCCCGGAACGTCACGGTCAATGTCATCAAAAAATATTTCAGGAATTGCACCAATAGCTGCAGTGAAATATGAATCAGCAAATCCCATATATTCATATAGCTTATCGTATCCAACCTCATTGGATATTGCAATCTGCTTTAATATCTGATTCACTTCACATACACTGTTTCCAACGGGACATACGCTGTGACAGGTATAGCAATAAAAGCAATTCCAAATTAAATCATCCTTTAAAATTGACACATCACCATCCAAAACCCTTTCGATAATGTCTCGGGGATTATAATCGGAATGCCTTGCAGCGGGACATGTTGATGTGCACATACCGCATTGGACACATTTCAAAACCCCATCTTCTTTTGAGTTTTTTACATCACTTATTATTTGTTCTGCAAAATCTATTGGTGATTCGTCAATGTTTTGTTTTGAAGTCATTTAAGCTACCTCACAATTTAAATTCGCCTGACTTAATCATTTTCTTTAGTTTAAGTGATAATTTGTTTGCCCGAATCCTGTCTGATTGTCTGCAAATAATCGGAATGTTAACTTCCTTTTCATTGATTTTTAAATCAACGCTACCTGTATCCATATCAAATGCATCATGACTGCAGAAGTTAGCACACATTCCGCAACCGAAACAACAGCTTAAATCCAACTTTTTGTTTGAAAATGCACTGGTAGGACAAATCGGCTCCACTTCACATTCACTGCAATTCAAACATTTTCCGCCATCATATTTTGGCCTTAAATCATAGTCTTTCCATAGCTCATAATAATTGGTTTCACCTAAGGGTAAATGACGACCTTTAATGTCAGCCACAGGAATGCTTACATCAATGTCTTGAATTAACAGATTATTGTAAATTTCTTCGGTTAATACAGGAATTGGTATAGCTACAGTGTTATAAATTTCACCGCCCTGACCAGTTTTAAATCCTCCGAAATAATAAGGATCCATCTGGGTTAAATCGCCTGAAAGCATCAGATTTGGTTTTAAAGCACTTGACCTTGTGCCGTCACCTAAAATATATGCTTCAGCACCATTCAACAGAACCCTTTTTCCGGTATTAATGACATTATGAGGAATATCATTCTGCAGAGGATTGATATCGCCGCAGCCTGAAAATGTCAAACCGGAAAGATTACCCTTAAGAGGAGTTGCGGCAAATATTGAAGATACCTCTTCGCTTCCGGGATTTGTAAATGCGGTGTAGTTTTTAAAAGCCATACGGGAACCTATTATTTGAGCCCTGTTAATGTCATCAAGAGTTATGGTGTTTTCTATGACTTTTCCATCAACACTTTCAACCCTTACATCCACACTTTTTCCCTCCATGATTTCCTTTAAGAGAAATCCTCCGCCATAATTAACGTCATCAACCGAATGTGTTGTTCCATGTAAAATTACATCCACTTCTCCCAGCCATTCGTTTGGACAAGGTCCTGCAAATGCAGGAACACCATTCAAATAAACCTTATCTGCCTTAATAAATTCTCCGGGAGGACTTACAATGAAATTTAAAATGGCTGCTGTTCCGCTCATTACACCGCATGTTCCGGTTGTTACCACATCAACCTCATCGAAACTTGGAGCATTATCCTGTTTGATAAGTTTTTTAAACTCCTCTGCAGTGTAAATATTAGCTTCGCCATTATCAATTTTCTCATTGATTTGGCTCATATCTCTCTTTTTCAAAATATTACCCTCTAAATAATTTTTCCTACAGTATCTCCCCTTAATCCCTGTCTTAAGGTTTCAAGAGAAGTGATATCATCACTGGAAACATTACCTAAATTAACAGTGTTTCCCAATTTTAGGATAAAAAATACCTGCTGGTCTTTATTCGGGGCTTCCCACAAAATCTTGGTCGCATCGATATTATCCAAGATATAATCGATTTCATCTTCCTTAGCGTTACCTGAAGCGTCAAATATTCCGATATTTTTTCCGCCTTCCCTTGCTTCGACGATGATGAGAGAAGATCCTGCATCAAGCTCTGATTGCATAAGCTCAATTCGCTCATCCAATGTGAGTTCCTTATCCAGATTAGGATCCTTTTTACCGACTTCTGATAAAACCTCAAATCCTTCGCTTTTAGCTTTTCTTATTGAATCCAATTTATCCTCATGGGACAGGTTTATAGAACCGTCTGAAATTTCAATAGCAGGAAAACCCAATTCACGAGCCCTTTTAAAAAAATCATCCAGTTTATCATTCATGAAAGCCAGCTCAAACAATGTGCCTCCAGTATATGGAGTGATGTTGTGAGCTTTATACATTTCAACTTTAGCTTTGACAATGTCTTCATCATGAATGATTGAAGTTCCCCATCCGAATTTCATATAATCGACATAATCGCCTGAAATGTTCATCAGACTTTCAGCTGTTTCAAGACCTAAACCTTTATCCAGAACCATTGTAATTCCATGGCTTCTAGGCTTTTCTTCTCTTTTTGTTAATAAAAAATCAAATGCTTTCAAATTATCACATCATTTTTTTTAATTTACTAAATAATTATTATATAATATATTATTAATAACTTTCATTTTTTTGAAACAAACAAGTTCTAGAAAAAATCCAATTTCATTAACTGAAATAATGTTAAACATGAATCAGCCTAAAAGAT
>JAFUBV010000069.1 GCA_017460025.1 Methanobrevibacter sp.
ATTAGGTTTAAAGATGAATAAACAATGTTATATTACAGTATAACATAAGTTATTTAATGTATATAAACATTGTTATATTTTTTAGAAAAAAAGAAATAGAGATTTGAAATCTCTGATTTTAGTCGTTTATTTCATAACCCAAATTAGTTAGGTCATCACGTATCTTATCGGACAATTCATATTGTTTAGCTGCCCTTAATTGAGATCTAACATCAGTAATTAAATCCAACAATTCATCAGAGCCTGCTGAAACTTCCTCCAAATTAAAATCAATACCTAAAATAAATGACACCTCATCTAAAAATGATTTGATGGCAATTTTATCATTTTCAGACAATTCAATATTTTTACAATCATTAATCAATACGAATACTGAAGCAATAGCCTTTGGAGTGTTAAAGTCATCATCCATACTGTTAAAGAATTCATCTTTTGCTGCTTTCAATGCATCCAAATCAGATTCGACATCACTGACGTCGACATCTAGTGAGGAATAGAATTTTTTAATTTTTTCCAAACTTTTCTCTGACTGGTGAAGTGAATCCTTTGAAAAATCAATTGGACTTCTGTAATGGGTTGACAGTACAAAGAATCTGAATGTATCTGCATCCCAATCATTTAACAATTCACGGATTGTAATGAAGTTATGTAGGGATTTTGACATTTTTTCTCCATTAACATTTAAAAATCCTGTGTGCAACCAGTATCTTACCATTGGAGATTTTCCGCTTACTGCTTCCATCTGTGTAATTTCAGCTTCGTGGTGAGGGAATATCAAGTCTAAACCTCCACCGTGAACATCATACTGTTCACCGAAGTAATATTCTGTTATTGCAGTGTCTTCAATATGCCATCCCGGTCTTCCGTCACCCCATGGGGAAGAAAATACAGGCTCATCGACACCATCACGTTTTTTCCATAAGGCAAAATCCTGCTCATTTCTTTTTGTGGTTTGGACTAACTCCCTATGGGATTCAAGCTCATCAACTTTACGATTTGATAATTTTCCAAATTCCTCAAATTTTTCTATTTCAAAGTAAACTCCGTCTTCACTTTCATAAGCAAAACCTTTGTCGATTAATCTTTGAATTTGGTCAATTATTTCACCAAGATGATCAGTTGCTCTTGCGAATAAATTAACGCCGGTTACATTTAATTTAGTCATGTCTTCAATGTATCTTTTTTCAAATTTCCTAGCTATATCATGTGCAGGAATTCCTGATTCTTTTGACCTGTTAATGATTTTATCATCAATATCCGTGATATTTTGGATGTAAAAAACAGCATATCCAGAATATTCCAAATATCTTTTAATTGTATCAAAATAAATGTATGTTCTTCCATGACCAATATGAGCATCATCATAAACAGTAGGACCGCAAACAAAAAAATTTACACGGTCTTTATTAATGGTTTCAAAATTCTCTTTACTACGAGTTAATGTAGAATAAATATCCATAAAAAATTCCTCAAAATAAGTTATATAAATAGAGGCAAGTAAGGGATTTGAACCCCTGTTTCATGGTCTGCAGCCACGCACCTAAGCCACTCGGTTAACTTGCCATATAAAATTAAAGTATAATAAAATATTAGAATTTAATAATATATAAACATTACTAAAAATTTTAATATTTTATTCTTTTATCTCTGACCCCATACAAGATTGACAATCTTCATTTAGATCAGTCTTATTAATACCTAACTGATTAATCACATCAGCAGGTTCAACATTTTTACAGATTGCACAAGTTCTAGGAATTAAATCTGCTTTGGTGGATTCACCTGTGGACAACTCTAATGCGAAATCCTTAACCATTTGTCTAACTTCATCATCTAATTTAATTCCACTACCTCTCTTATCTGTAATGTATTGCGATACTGCAGGTTGAGTAATATCCATAAGTTCAGAAACATCTTTCTGTTTCATCCCCAATTTTAACAATTCTTTAGCCAATTCTGATCTAATAGCAGGTATTACATACCATACGACAATTTCACAAGGCGGTTTCATAAAAATTATCTCCTATTTTTTTAGTTTGATTTTATCTAAATCATTAGTATCTTTATCTTCTGTAAGGCAGATTTCATTTTTATCAAATAAAATTTTGATATGCTCATCATTTTCTTTAAGATGTTTTGTTAATGTATTAATTGCATCAGCAACAGGATCAGGCAATTTATTATGATCCAAATCAACCAATGATGTTCTTTTTGATTTGACAATTCTTCCAGGAACTCCAACACAAGTTGATTCCGGAGGAACATCCTTTAGCACAACAGCACCAGTACCGATTTTTGAAAACTCACCAACAGTGATGTTTCCCATCACTTTAGCTCCAGCACCAATAATCACTCCTCTTTCAATAGTAGGATGTCTTTTGGTTTTTTGAGTTGATGTTCCACCAAGAATTACTCCCTGATAAATCAATACATCATCACCAATTTCAGCTGTTTCACCAACAACAACGCCCATACCGTGATCAATGAAAACACGTTTACCAAAAGTAGCTCCAGGGTGAATTTCAATACCAGTTAAAAATCTTGCCAAATTAGAATTCA
>JAFUBV010000070.1 GCA_017460025.1 Methanobrevibacter sp.
CGCAAATCCATGATGCATCTTCACCTGTGAATGAATCCTTTGATTCTTTTACAATAGTTTTAACTCTTGAAAAACTACTATTTCTCAAATAGCTGATCAATTCATCTTCAGAGTAGATATTGCAATCCAACAGTTCAATGAATTCTTTTTGACGTTCATCATTTTCCTTTGGAAGTGCTTCATTGCATATTAAAAAGACACCATCATCTTTTAATATTCTGTTAACTTCCTTTAAGTCATTTTCAAAGTCAGGCCAGAAATAAACAGTTTCAAAAGCAGTGATTATATCAAATGTAGAATCATCAAAAGACATTTGCGATACGGATTCATGTTTTATTTCACATCTTTGATTTTCGATTTCATCAAAATTCAATTTTATGGATTTTTCAACAGATAATGGTGAATAATCTATTCCGTAGACTTTATTGTCAGTAATACCTAAAAATCGTTTAACATTGACTCCACCACCGCAGCCAATATCAAGAATAATATCATCTTTAGAAATGTCTAAATGGCTTACTCCCCACTGGGCAAGACTTTCATGGTTAATGTTCATGTTATTGATTAGCTTTTCACCCAATTTGCCTTTAGGGTTTCCGGCATTAATCAATAACTCAGGATTTTCAATGATTTTCATGAAAAACTATTTGCCGTTTTTTCCCAAATCATATAGGTTATCTATAATAATCTGGAACAAATCATCAGTTTTAATGTCAATTTTTTCGTGAGGATTTTGAAGGAAGTCCAAAGCCTTTGTAACAACCTGATTTACATTGTTTGACCTATACATCAATCCGTTATCGATGTAGTACTGATCAACTGACAATGTTTCACCAGGATAACATGAAATGACTGGAGTTTGCAGAATAGCTGCTTCCCTGTTCATTGTTCCTCCTGCACCTATAACCAAATCACACTTCTTGATTAGGCTTGAAGTGTCGACTGGAGGCTCCAATATTGTTACATGGTCAATGCCTTCAAAAATATCGGCCTGTTCCTTGAATCTTGGTAAAATAAGAATATTTGCATGATCTTTTAAATCATCTACAATTGGAGACAATACGGATTTTCTACAATCAGCATCAAGGTATGATGCTAGAGAAGGTTCCGGTCTCATTAAGATAGTTTTAGGATGTTCCAATTTTAAATTCAAATCTTTGAATACATCATCATTATATTTGAAGCTTTTAAAGTGCATTAATTCAGATGTTCCGTTATATGGAATGATTGTATTTGGATCTGCCCCAAATTTCATTAGTTTCCACATATCTATTTTGCTTGGAGTGATAATTCTATCACATAAAGGTAATGTTAACTTGTTGGCTGCCAGAGCATGTTCATTGTCTAAAACATACAAACTTGGAATTCCTAAACCGAATGAGATTCTAGGAAGTTCGATAGAATGCTTGCTAAGGGCAACATCCACCTTTTCATCAGCTATAATGTCAACAAGATTGTATACTCTGGAAGTGCTTTCCTTTAGTTTGTCATATAGACTAACTCCATGTTTTCCAACAGATATGAAGTCTATATCATACATATTCATTAGCTTATGAATATCCCCAAATTGTCTAGCAGTAACTATTAAATCCTCACCTTCAGCTTCAAGATATTTGATTACATCCTTAAAGAACCTTACATGAGGTGCGTTAGAAATATCAATCCAAATTTTCAAAAAATCACCAAATTAATTTTTCATTACATCTTCAATACATGCAATAATTTCATCCAATCCAGTGCCTTCTTTTAAGCTGGATTTAATGACTTTAATATTAGGGTTTAATTGTTTAGCATCATTAACCATTTTATCAGCATCTGCACCGACAGCATCAGCCAAATCAACTTTGTTGATAACAACTACATCTGAAGTTTGGAAAATGATTGGGTGTTTTTCAACTGTGTCGTCTCCTTCAGTGACACTTACAACAACAATTCTTAAATGTGAACCTAATTCAAAGTCTACAGGACAGATTAAATTACCTACATTTTCAATGATAAGCATGTCAATGTCATCCAATGGCAAGTCTTCAATTCCATGGCCCACCAAATGAGCATCCAAATGGCATTCTTTTCCTGTGTTTAATCCTACTACAGGAACATTGTGTTTTTCTATTCTTCCTGCGTCGAATTTGGAGATTACATCTCCTGCCAATACTCCAATTTTATAATCTGTATTGTCAATGATTTCTTCTACTAAAGTTGTTTTACCGGATCCGATTGCTCCGACAAAATCAACACAGAATATGCCTTTTTCTTCCAAGTTTTTCTTATTTCTATCTGCTAATTTTTTGTTAGCGTCCATAATATTTTTTGCTACTTCAACATCTGCTACTTGATGCATATAATCACCATTATAATCTTATTTAATCATCCTCAGGTTTTTCAATGACTATATTTTTAACAACTATGTCTTTACCGTTTAATATTTCAATGGATAAACTATCGCACTCAGGACATTTTACCATAGGGGCATAATGATCTTTGTCATCAAGTATAGCTTTTCCATGGAATTTACAGTCATTACATTCGATTTCAACTGGAATTTCTTCAAATACTATTTTTGAATCTTCCATTATTGTATTTTCTACCAACACTCCCAAAATAAATTCTAATTGCTCTGGATTTACCATTGCAAGTCTTCCAAGTTCAATGGTAACTTCATTGACTTCGGTTGCATTATTACTTTCTGCGGTTTCAATCACCGCATTTATTATTCCTTGAGCCATAGATAATTCATGCATTTTATTTCACCTA
>JAFUBV010000071.1 GCA_017460025.1 Methanobrevibacter sp.
CCTTTCTAACTTCAGGATTAATACATTCAACAAGTTCATGTTCTTTCAATTCCCCCAAAACTTTTGAAATATGATTTGTTCTAATCCCTGAATCTCTAGCAATGGCAGTCGGTATTTTGACATTACCTTCCAAAGATTTCATTACCTTTTTTCTGTATTGTGAGATTTCCACATAGCTGATTTCTATTAGCATTTCATCAGTCAAATCCATTTTAATCACTCTTATTTAATATTATTAACTTCTTACAAAATAAATTGTATCATTGTCATAGCTATCTAACGCATCATATGCTGCCTGTGTCATGAACCTGAACTTACCAAAGACCCCATATTCAACACCCATATAAACAGGCCCTGTTGATTTTGCCAGATACATTTGTATGCTTCCTGAATGTTTTAAGGGTATCACCGAATACGGATCAAGAGATTCCGTATCCCAAGAACTTCCATTATACTCTTTAATGGCCATGACAGAGCTTGTGCAGATAGCAACACGATAACCTTTACTAACACCAGTCGGCAATGTTGTTGTGGTTTGTATTTTATCAACCGGCAGTTTCCATCCAGCTTCCTCATCACTACCAACACCAGTATCGCCTTTAGGTCCTGTATCTCCCTTAGCCCCAGTAATGCCTGTTGCACCTGTGTCCCCTTTGGCTCCGGTATCGCCCTTACTTCCGGTGTTTCCAGTGTCTCCTTTATCACCAGTTGCACCTTTTAGACTTGCCAATTGTTCTGGAGTAAAGTCTGAAAATTCAAATGATTTACCAGTTGCACCAGTATCACCCTTAGCACCAGTATCTCCTTTACTGCCCGTATCTCCAGTATCACCTTTCAATTCATCAAATGAAATAGTTACTGAACCTTCCTCTGATGTAATTGTTATTTCTCCATCTTCATGATTGACATTAACAGTTGGTGAAAAGCCACTGGCCCCAGTATCACCTTTACTTCCTGTTTTTCCTGTGTCTCCAGTATCGCCTTTTGGACCTTTCAGACATGCAAGCTGTTCTGGTGTGAAATCTTCAAATGTGAATGCATTACCAGTATCACCTTTAACGCCTGTATCTCCTTTTGCTCCTGTATCTCCCTTAGGTCCCACATCACCAGTATCTCCCTTTATGTTTCCTACGTTTTCCCAAGCATTTCCGTTCCACACATAAAGAGATCCGTTGACCAGATAGCTGTCTCCGTCACTGCCTTGAGGATGAACTTCAATCAGTTCCTCGTAAGTATCATACGAACCTTTAATAGTAAGACCAGCACCAGTAGCTCCAGTCTCCCCAGTCGGCCCGGCCGGTCCAGTATCTCCAGTAGGTCCTGTGTCTCCAGTATCTCCCTTAGGTCCAGGTTCTCCTTGTTGTCCAGTTGCTCCAGTCTCGCCTTTGTCTCCTTTACTGCCTTTCGCACCAGTATCTCCTTTAACACCTTTATCACCAGTGTCTCCTTTTTCTCCTTTGATTGAACCTGCATTTGCCCATCCGGTTCCATCCCAATAATAATAGCTGCCATCAACTATATAGGCATCACCTAAACTGCCTGAAGGATGATCCTGAATAAACTCATCATAAGTCTCATAATGTCCTTTAATTATTGTACCAATACCTATATCTCCGGTATCACCTTTTGGACCGGTAGCGCCAACTACACGTCCTATCTCTATCCATTCTGTATCAGCCATCTTAATCACTGCTCCATGGCTCAAGAAGCACTTTATCAAAGAGCATCGCTCCTCCGTAGTCATATATCATTATTGCCGGATAGAAGCTGTCAAATGAAATGACATTACTTATATCGCCTTCATATGAAAAGACTTCTGTTGAACCGTTCATTATTTTAGCTATCAGATATCCGTTGTCATAATAAATGTGGAACGTATACCATGGGGAATTCAGGTTCAGCTGTCCGCTCTGCACATCCAATGAATTGACTACATGATTTGTATTTGAATACTTCACTCCTTTACCTCCGGCATAGGCTCCGAGTTCAAGAATCTTGTTGTCACGGTAATGTGACAGTTGCTTTGAGTTTACCAGCGCTATTGCATCACCCCATCCGGAATTGCTGTTTTTCTTCTGCACAATATCAACCTTGAAATGAATTCCGGTTTTTGTCGGATCAATAGCGGGAGTTCCTTTTGGAATCAGCATTACCACACTAGAACCTGTCACTGCCTTGGAAAAGGAATATCCATACCTGCTGTAACTGCTGTCGTAGTTATAGATTGAAAGGCTGTGTGAAACGTCAGCCGGATATTTGACCACATCATATAATCTTGTATCCTGCTGGCCGTTGTCCGTAAAGTCCAGTGCTGATTTTACAGTATAAGTATTTTCTATAGTGCTTGAACCTGCAATGACAGTCACTTCCAGAGTTGTCCCTTGAGCTCCAACAGTGAATGTCTTTTC
>JAFUBV010000072.1 GCA_017460025.1 Methanobrevibacter sp.
ATAGGTTATTTTGCACTAAATAATGCGCAGAGTAGTGATTCACAGGTTCAAGCTTCTTCCAGTTCTGAGAACACTTCCGTTTCTGCTGGTGAAAGTAGTGAAGATTCTCAAGAAGCTACAACCCAATCCATATCAAAAACTGAAAGCGAATCAAAGGATTGGGAATTAATTGGTAGTTATTCTGGTTCTGGTAGTGGTAGTCAGTCAATTAGTGTTCCTGCAGGTGAAATAATGATTAAACTTTCTGCATATCCAATTAAGAACTATGCAACAAATCATTTATATGTAACTGGTTCTAATGGTGAGTCTGCAGGTGTTGATTGGGGTTCAACAAGTGCTGTTGAAACAAGATCCAATTCTTTATCATATTCATCTTCATCTCCGCAAACATTTACGATTGATTACTATGAAACCGTTAGCTGGCAAGTTGAATTCTATAGATATCAATAATTAAATTTTTGTGATTTGATTCAAATCACTTAATTCTTTTTTTTAGTAAGATTAATTAAATATGAAATATTAAAATGATAATATGTTTGATTTAAATATTAAAGGCAACAGCTATGATATGAATTTAAAAATGGCTATTCAAGCTCATAACTATGGCTGGAAACATATTAATTTTTCATACAATCAAAATGATTATGATGATGCTTTATCATTTAAGGATGATTTGAAAAATGAGTTAAATGAGTTAATCGACATTGACTATACTTTATATATTGAATCAAGCAATCCTTCAGAAATCAGAAAGATTGCCCGCAAATACAGAAATAAATCTTCATGCATATCTGTTTTGGGAGGCAATTTGAAGATAAACCGCACATCTCTTGAAAACATTCAAATCGATGTATTGTCTAGGCCGTATCTGAAAAGATATGATTCCGGTTTAAATCATATTTTGGCCCGTGAAGCTAAAGACAATAATGTTGCCATTGAGCTATTTTTTACAGATATCCTTAAGTCTTATTTAACTCACAGATCAAAGGTTCTTGCAAATTTTAGGGATATTTACATGTTGCACAAGAAATATGAATTTCCTTTAATATTATCATCAGGAGCTGAATCCATTTTTGATGTTAGGACTGTACAGGATTTTCAAGCAGTATTTTCACAAACTGGTTTGCCTGCAGCTGATGTTGAAAATTCATTTAATGTGGCTGAAAATATATTGAATTTCAATAAGGATAGGAAAAACTTAATATTATCAGGAGTTAAGGTGGTTGGGCAATGAAACTTAAGGTTCTTCCTAAATCTCAAAGAAAACATAATCATTATCTTGTGCTGGATATAAAATCTGTCGAGGAATTGACTAAAAATGATTTCACGTCCATTGTATGGGAGGCATGTGTGCGTTTCCAGGGGGAAAATAACACTTCCAATTTTAATTTATGGACAATTAAATTAATGGAAAATGAAAACCTTTCCTTTTTCAATGAGTATAAGGCAATTCTGAGATGTCAAAGGGATTTTGAAGATGAAGTTAGATCCAGTTTGGCTTTGGTCAATAATTTCAACAGGAAACCCATTTCAATTTCATGCATCGGTATTTCAGGCACCATAAAAGGATGTTCAAAATTCATTTAATTACTTTTTGTTAGAATAAAATAGAAAACTTTATTAATATATTAAATATATAAATATCAATTGGATTTATGGAAAAAAGAAAAAAATATTTTAATTATATTAAATGATTAAAATTAAAAGTACCTTTTCATGGAGATTTGGTTTTAATTTTGTATTTTTTAGTAGTCGAATTAGATTTGATATTTATAAATATTTATTTAAAATGTGAGGTAATATTATGCAACCTTTACAAAATGCTGGATATGATAGGGCTATTACTGTATTTAGCCCAGATGGAAGACTTTTCCAAGTGGAATATGCAAGAGAAGCTGTTAAAAGAGGTACTACTTCTATAGGTGTTAAATGTCCTGAAGGTATTGTTTTAGCAGTGGATAAAAGAACTACTTCTACTTTAGTAGAATCATCATCTATTGAAAAATTATTCAAAATAGATGATCATATTGGCGCTGCAACTTCCGGTCTTGTAGCTGATGCA
>JAFUBV010000073.1 GCA_017460025.1 Methanobrevibacter sp.
AATTCCTGATGCATCCCGTGTAGTTATTCAGGCTTTGGAGGATATGGGTGCTGAATGTGAAATCAGGATGGCTCAAAGAAAAGATGGTCCTGTCATAACTGATAACGGTAACTTTGTAATTGATGCCAAATTTAGTGAAATTGATAGTCCTCAACACTTGGAAATTGATTTAAATTCCATTCCTGGTGTTGTTGAAAACGGTATATTTTCACAAATGGTTGATCGTGTCATTGTTGGAACATCTGATGGTACTAAAGAATTATAGGGTGATTCAATGCCTATTCCCGGTTTAGATGAATATACAATTAGAAGCTATTTGAATAAATTCCTTCTTTTGTTGGGTATCGTGATAATTATTTATGCTGTTTTGTGGATATTGGCCGAGTTAAAGTTGATTCCGGTAATCATATTTGCGATTTTCCCACAGATAGTGCTATTGTTGGTTGGAATATTCATCGTTTATATTGCCTTATCTAAAAGAAAGTCCTATTAGTGTCTTTTTTTAATTTCTTCTTTTATTTCATCAATATATTCATCATCATATTTGTCTAGGAATCTTAAGCATATTTCTTTACCATCCAAATTGGAATTTTCCCAGAAATAATCTTCGAATTTTGTGTAATCAACTATATCCATATGATATTTTTCGTAATAATGCAGAGGATGACTATTTATAAAGTCAATTCCATCTTCAGTTATTTTATAGTTTTCAATAAGATTATTTTCATCCAAAAACTTTTTTAGTATGTTAAAATCAATATTAAAATTATTTTCACTCATAAACATTGCATATTCAAAGTCTATGTTTTCGTTAATCATTTTCAAGAATTTATATGCAATGTATCTGATGTCTTCGGAAATATTCAAATTATTGTTGAATTGGTCAATTGAATTTATTAATGTGTTTTCAACATCATCAGGATTATAACTTAAGTTGATTCCACAATAATGACAATATCTGTCATGATCATCTATCGGCATTTCACAAAAGGGGCATGTTTCCTCATGGGTTATCAGTTTAGGTTCTTCCGGAACATTAAACAGATATGCTAATCTGATTAATAATGCTTCATTTAAAACCATTCCTGCTTCATACTCTTCTTTTAACTGATTTCTAATCTGCAATGCCTGGCTGTGTGTTATGTGGGCATCATCAATTAATGTTTCTATATATGGAGATAATTCATCTTCACTTCCAATTATCTCTTCAAGACTATATTTTATTAAAGGAAGATTTTCTTCCAAATCAACAAGAATCCCAAGTATTTCTTCCTGGTTATTTACATAAACATTTTTGATATTTTTGAAATAGTCTTCATCCAGTTTGGTTCTGTTTTCAATACAGTCGTATCTGAGTATATCGTCATTTAAAGGCAAGCTGTATGCTATTGTGCATTTTTCCGTATCCAGCAAATGTATACTGGCACAAATGTTTAAATCATAATAATGTGTCGATAGCTCTTCTTCGTTTTCGATTTCATTGTTTGTCACAACATGTTCTCCCGGAATGATAAACTCAATGGCACTGGCTACAATATTGTCACTAATTTTTTTTGCAAAGCCATATTTGATTAATAGTTCCACAATATGTCTGGTTGGTTCGATAATGCTTGGTTTATTATGTTCTTTCATTGTTTTTTCAAGTTCTTCTAAAAACAGCCCATTGCCTCTGAATTCGGGCAATATGTAAATGTTATTTAGTGCGGCTGTCATAAATTCTCTTGAAAAGTCATATGAGCAAAAGCCAACGACCTTATTTTCAAAAACTAATTCCTTAAATAAATTGCATTTTTCACTTTTAAGTATGAAATTCTCTTGTTTAATAGAATTTATGATATATGGGTAAGTTTCTTCTAAAAGAGGGTTGATATCAATAGTATTTTCTGTTAAATAGACTTTTTGAGTGTTATTTTCTCTTATTAAATAATTTGTTTTTTCCATATAACCACTTAATCTTATTTTAAAAGTTGTTATATTTAAATTATTCTATTTTTTGTTTAGTTTTAACTAAAAATTAGCTTTATATTTAGTTATTCCTTAATTTAATGAATTTTTAAGGCTTACGAAAAAATAAAAAAAGAAGTGAATGGTATTTCATTCACTTATGCGGTGATTGTTATTTTGTTTGCGATTAATGCTCCGTTTTGATACATTGATGTGATTATGTATTCTCCGGCCATTAATCTTACGTTTAATTTTGCCATACCTTCGCTGTCGGTTGTTCTGTTGTAGAATACTCCGTTGATGTTGAAAGTAAGGGTTTGGTTTGCGAATGGGTTGCCTTGACCGTCAACTAATGTTGCTACGAACTGGGTGCCGTCAAGATATTTCATTGTAACATCTTCTGCAGTTAAAACAGGTTTAACTGTTATTGTGTTTGCTACAAGGCTTCCGCCATACATTGCAGTGATTACGTATTCGCCTGGCTGTAAGTTGATGTTTAATTGAGCGTATCCTGATTCGTTGGTTGTTCTTTCATACATTACACCGTTAATGTTGAATGTTACTGTTTCGTTTGCACCGACAGGATTTCCGTCATCACCTAAAACTTTAACAACATATTGTGAAGCATTTCTGTAATATTTGACCAAATCATTGTTTTCAACGATTTTTGGAATAACTGTAATGGTATTGGCTGCTTGTTCGCCAGTTTCAGGGTTTGTAGCAGTTAATATGTATGTGCCTTGGTTTAAGTTAATGTTTAATTGGGCAGTGCCGTTTCCATCAACTTTTCTTTCATACATTACTCCATTGATGTTAAATGTAACCATTGTGCCTTCAGCTAAAGGATTGCCTTTACCATCAGTGAATGTGGCTAGGTATTGTGTTCCATTTCTGTAGACTTTGGTAATGTCTTTTCCTGAAATTGTGCTTAATACGGTAACTTTTGAAGTAGTTTTTGCAGGATCATATTTGTCGCTGCCGTTATAGTACACTTCAACATCATATTCTCCAACATTTAAGTTAATTGCTATTCCTGTTTTACCGTTTTCATCTGTTTTACGGGTATTATTTACGCCGTTGATGTTGATAATGACAGTTTCATTGCTTATTCCGGTTCCGTTTGAAGTTAATGCTACTTCAAATCTTGTACCGTTTTTATAGTACATTTCAATTTCAGGTGCTTGTAAGTCAACTGCTTTAGGACTGTCTACAGTAATGGTTGCCTGTTCTGTTTTTTTACCTAATTTATCATTTCCATCAAAGTTTACAACTACTGTGTAGTTTCCATTTGGCAATATTGTTTCAATGCTTGCGGTACCGTTTTCATTTGTAGTTACGGTAAATGTTTCTCCATTCAATTCAATGTTTAGGGTTCCGTTAGCTACTTCAATACCTGATGAATCTTTCAAGATTACATCATAGCTAACTTTGGTTGAATTGCTGGTTAAATCTTCAGCAATGATTGTAGCTGGAGGCAAGTATGCTCCGTCACTGTAGGTTCCTTGAACATTTTCTGCCCCTTGGAATTGAGTATCTGCGAATGCAATGTATGTTACAAATGTTGGTGGGAATGGTAAGAAGTCTAAATCATAAGTATTTGGACCGATGGTTACATTATAGTAGCCTCCACCAAGTAAAAGAACAATTCTACTTTGAATCATTGAGTTGTTAAATATGTATTCATCTCCAGAACCGTATGCTGTAATTGAAGCTATTTTAGCATTCATGATTGTGTTGTTGTATACCATATGTCCTTTTGAATGCATAAGGTAGATTCCTTCTTTTGCACCGTTGACTGTATTGTTGAATATGATGACATTTGGTCCGGTTCCGTGTCTTACGTC
>JAFUBV010000074.1 GCA_017460025.1 Methanobrevibacter sp.
TATTCACCTTGTAGGTTTTTTATGTGAAGTTCAGAAGTAACTGCCATTACAACTGTTCTTCAAGTTAATATTGGTGTTGCTACTATATAAATGTAACTACAATAGTTACTATAACTATAATAACAACTACTGACAAAAATAACATTATGAAATACACTAGTAAAGTAAATTATGCAAATAAGAATAACACTACATTAAAAGCAGTTATCCCATCTGAAATTGTAGAAACATTAGGTTTTACTGCAAATGATACTTTGAAATGGACAATAAATGAAGATAACACTATAATAGTTGAGAAATTAATATTATAATGTTAATCAATAATACTTCGTATTTATCACCATTTTTTAAAAAACAAGTAATACTCTTTTTTTATAGCTCTCGCTATGCTTAATAACTCCTCATTCCATTTGAGACCCATTTAAAAATATTTAAATAGGATTTTAAACATAAATATTGATTGGTTATAGAAGTCATTTTATCCTTGTAGGTAACTTGTTTTTTAATAACCAGTGAATAGAGATAGTGAGGAGCTGCCACTCCGTCGACCTATCTTATTTCACAAATGTTACAGTTCTAATTTTTGTTATTTTTGTTATATTAAACTTTGTTTTACAATAGATTTTTTTGTTTAAGGAATATATTTAAACCAATCCTAGAGAGAGCATCAGATAAGAAATATCTTTTTTACATTACAGTTTGATCAAAAAAAAATATTCAAGATTGTTCCAACTTTTCCAACCTTACGAGAATATCGTTAAGTTTATCCTTTTTTTCAGTTAATACTTGGTTTTCTTCCCGCAATACATCAACTTCAGATTTATACTTATTCACATCTTCAATCACTAAATAAGGCAATGCTTGTATGTATTCTTCTTTTAATGTTTCTGGTTTGATACGGATATATGATTCGTGTGCTACTCCAGGTACTTTCCGTCCTTGTAATAAATTAATATGGTCGGTTGACATTCCACTTTCAGCTAACTGTGATGCGTGGTATTTCCGCAGTGTGTGGGGTCTGAGCCTATTGTATCCTCCCACTTTTCCTAATTGGAAATAACCATTTAATCGTTGGAATGCCATGTTAATGTATCGTTCGTTGATTTTAAATAATGGTCTTTCACGGGTTAATATTTCAGTCCGTGTTAATAGGTATGAGTTTATGGATTTGGTGGCTTCGTGACTACAAAATGTAAAGTAGTCCTGTCCAGTCTTTTGTCTTGATAAGTGGAATGTTGGTATAATATCAGTGTCCTGCATGTCACGTATTGCATATTTTACACTGTCATCATGGTTATGGTATTCACTTGTAGCATTTAGCCAATCATTGATTGTTAGGTTTAGTACATCTATCCGTGACATTCCACTACTGGACATGAATAAAATTATACTCCTTACCAATGGTGATGCGACCTGTAAGCATTCAGAGAGTATGGCACGATCAGGTAAATCAGAGTAATTGATAGGTGCTGACCTTTTAGCATGCTTAGTACTATAATACGGTAACGGTGGAATTGTAATCTCAAAATGCCTGTAAATGGTAATAATCGCAGTTAAGTATAACTGAGCAGTACTCACATTATACTCACTGTATAACCATTCACGATATGCTAATAACCATTCCCTTGTCTGTGTATTTTTCCATCGTAGGTTATTGTACTCTTCATCCTCTGCAATATCCAAACATTCCCGTATGGTATGCTTTGTATGGTTTTCGTAATACTTAACACTTCTGGTGTAGGTTATCCTCGTGGATTTGCTACTGTTCCGTTCCTTGAAAAATTGTTCCAATATCATAAGTTATCATCTCTTACATCTATTATAATCTATTAATCTGTGAGAGCATTTGATAAGTAATAAAATGTGGATGTTATTTCATCATGTACTATAAATAAATCAGATGGAATAATATCTACTTTTCAATTCCTATATGCTCCATGTTATACTTGGATATTATTTCATTTAAAAGTAGATGTTATATAGAATATAACTTTGTTATATTATCCTATAAAAAAAATAGGACCAACCGTCGACATATACATCGACAATTGGTCCATGAATGAATTACCTAATATGTCACATTTTTTTTACTCGATAGGATCCTAAAAAAAATACAATTTTATATTTTTGTGTCAAAACGTAGGAAAAATTAATTATATTTTAAAATTGTGGTTTTACATCAAGTGTTTCACATTCTCTGCTACTCAACTGATGGTTTCTAGGGTCTTATGTCATCGTAAAAAGATTTAATGGGTAAATTCATAAGCATTTTAATTGGTTTTCAATATCTCTTATTTCATCTTCGATTTCAAGATATTCTTCTGCAAACTCTGCACGGTTTGCTAGTTTTGCATTTTTCCTTTTCAAGTTTCGGAGCCTTGTTTGTAGGAATACTTTTGTTTCAATATTATTCAAAGTAATCACCTATTCAAGTTTTGCATAAACCAGGATGGATTCTCTGCTAATTTATAGCCTCCATTTGGAACTTCACACCATACACAATAGCGTGATTCATCTGCAATACAAGCAATATCTCTCACAAACCAGTTACCATTGTTTACTCCTTTTTTACGGAACATTCCATATACATGACCTACACCACTTTGTCTGCATTGGGTATGGATTACTTTCCATTCGTAGCCTAATGCTTCAGCCATGTTGATTAACAATTGTAGTAAATCAGTACAGTTTCCTGATTTAGATGAAATTACTTCTGCATTACTTTTTTGGTCATCGTAATAGAATAGGTATGTGAAATATCTCAAGATGTAATCACAAACATCATCTAAACATTTAGGTGTAAACTTAAAGGTTTTCACCCATTTCTCAAATACTTCATTTGGATATTCAGTTGGTTTAACAAATGCTTTACTGTTTACATTCTCATATTTAGGATATGCTTTATTTTCTTTATAGAATACAATTATCCTTGCGAACATATATACTAAATCATCTAAAGCAATATTATACTTTTTCTTGGATAATGTAACAAATTCTAATGAAGCAGGTAATTTAAACTTCTTTTCAACATATTTAACAAATCTTTCAGCCAAATCAATATAACTGGATTTGTAGATTTGTCTACTTATGTGGTCTCCTTCACTGGTTACTCCTTTGATTGTGATTTGTTTAGTGTTAGTATTATGTTTTAATACTTCTTTTGCAAAGTAATAACCCCAATTTGGAGATACTCCTAATGCATATTTCTTCTCAACATTTTGTTTACATTTCTCAGCATAACTTAAAGTTTTACTATAATCCGGCATAAAAACCTCTCCCTCGTTTTTATTTGATACAGTTAATGAATGATGGATGATTTCTCTCTTGCAACAGACACCTGTTCCTTACTAAGTAGCAGCATTTCTCCAGGTCATGGTCACATGTTTTCCTGTTGCAACATCCAGTACATTCTTGTGGGTGACTTTTCATTGTGTCACCCACATTGCAGTAACATGTGCTACTGGTGTTGAATTCGCAGTATTGGTTTGCATTTGGATAATTCCATCACTATCGAAACTTATAAGACCATGTATGTCATGCATGTAATGAGCAAAGCTTTCCACCACACTATATTTAGGAACATAACCTGATGGAATATCACATACTTTGAATTCAGTATTAGCTTTACTGATAGTGTGACTGGTTCTAAGCTTAGCATAACAGATAACCAATTTACCAATTTTAGTTAGTTTAATGGTGGAATCTGAAGTGACTCTGTAACCACTTGATTCTTTAAACATTCCTTTGTAATCAACTGTCTTGGTGACTGGATTGAGCATTGAAAGGATATTGTTAATATTATCTTGCAGTACTTTTCCCTGGTGAGCGGATAAAGCTTCACCATCAACAAAAGTTTGAGTATTCAAGTTATCAATGAGTCTTACATGTCCATAGTTTCCTGCATCTGCAAGACCATATCTGTTGCTTTGTGGTGCATGATTGACTGGTGCAAAATAGCCGTGATGTAATTCATTGTGATTTAATTTAGCGAACTGGTCAGCACTGAAACCATCTAGTGTTGTTGCCTTAATAACAATATTATCAGATACATAGGTTAACTGTTCTAACAGTTCTTCTTGGCTGACATAGTTTTCATCAAAGTTGTCTAATCTGTCCATTAGTTCTTTGTAAACTGAATCTGTGGTGATTACAATGTTGTCTATGTTTTCACCATCACTGGAGTAGATTTTGACTTCAGCACCTACACTATCATTGTCAGGTTCGAAAAATATTCTTGTTTTATAATCTACCATCTTATTTCACCTATTTATACTTTGTATTCGAAGAATGCATCTTCAATATAAACTTGCTTACTGGTATCTTCCCTTTTAGCATAATAACCAATTGCTAATTGGTTATCTTCAAGATTTGGTGTGTAAACTACTTGTAAAGCTTTTCCGAGTTCAAGGACTGATGAAACACCATCTATATTGTTGATTTTGAAAATTAATTCATTGTTGTATAAGTCAACAGTATAATCAATATTTTCAACCAGGTAAGTTTCCTCTTCACTCTCCAAGTCAATGAGCTTAACTTCCCTGATAGGATCTACCGGTTGAACTCTCAATTTAATTCTCCTGGTGGCAATTTCATCATCACCAATAGTGAAAGTTTCCTTGAAATAATCCAATACAAGACCCTCACTTTGCAAACCAGTATCATTATCTAAGTGCAATCCTATTTCATCTGCGGTTAATCCTTCAATGAAAACTGGATTATATGTAACATAGAAATCACCACTAATAAGGTCATCTAAAGTGTCTTTCTTGAATATTAACTTGTTATTCTCATAATCAAATGTATAATCAACCCATTCAAGGTAGACGTCTTCACTGGATTCATCTTCATTTTCAGGTGGTTGCACTCTACATTTCAATACAGGATATGCTACAATATTTGGGAATGTTAATCCCCCTACTGTGTAGTCATCGTAGTAATCTGATTCTTCATCTGATTTTGGTATTATCATATCTTCTTCATTGTAGGATTGGCTGAAACTTAACAAGTATAAATTACTGGTGTCTTGGTAAGGTTTAACATAAATCTCATTCTCTTTCAATGTTTCCAGGACATTAAAATTAGTTGTCAAGTATATTGCTTTGTTTAAATCAGATAAATTAGAAATATCCCCAGTATCCATATCTAATGAATTATAAGCATCTTCTAATTCTTCAACTTCAATGAATTTAAAGTGAGCAGTATCAGTTTTTCCTTGAATGATTTCAGCAGTACAAGACACTTTCTCATCCATAGTGAAAGGTGCATATACTCTTCCCCATACACTTGCATCAAGCATTGGTTCATCACGTGGTTTGTAAAAACTGGTTCTTGCATATAATTCGGTAGCAGGATTACACTCCAAGTACAATTTAATATGTTCAATGTAAGGTGTTTTCGATTTCACATTTGACTTCAACCTGGCACGTAACAATAACACTGTTGATGGTGAATCCAAGTATAATTTCTCTGTTGGATTAACTGGAATCCAGGCATCACCATCTGTACTGATTTCATAATCAATATTCACATCAGTTTCAGATGTTTCACTACCATAATCCTGCGGAGCAACAATAATACTTGTAATTGGATTGGTTAAGATAGGTTTTGCATATAATATATGCTCATTGTCAATATCATAGACATCATCAGTTGTTTCACTGTGAGCAGTAGTTTCAACATTACATCTGAAAGCAAAATCCTGCGGTGTTAATTTACCTACTTTATAATCTAATGCTTTGCCATCAGGGTCTACATCAACACCATTCTTACCATACCTTATCCAGGTACGGCCATTGTCTTCAGATAAGAATGCATTTCCATCTGCATATTTATTGTCACGTTTGCAGTTTCTACCCCATCCACCAATCATAGGACAATGCTTCCATTCAGATAATGGGCTGAATAATACTATTGCATAGCTTTGACCTTTTTTCAAAGTACAAGGCTTATCAAAACGAATAGTAGGGAATGGCTCACCAACAGTAGTTAAAACTGCTTGAGCTAATGGATGGTAAATATTTGGTTTGTAAACAGTTTTACCATTCTTGTCAACACCTTTCTTCTTGTTATGTCCTAACCATTGGACATATTCTCTTTTAACAACATATGCCCCATTGTCTTTTTTCCTGTAAGCTTCTTCAGTAATGATATTGCCTTTCTTATCTTTCTTGTACTCTCCTTTCTTTTTACCTTCTTGGTATTTGAGTTTTTTATCATATTTTTCATATTTTTGATAGTTCGCATAATGTTCTTGATAAAATCCTCTTTTGATTTGAGCAGCACTAGCATTAGCTTTCTTAGGAATATTCGCATATTTAATGAATACTTTAACCATCTTGGATTTTTTGCGGTCGTATTCTGTTTTTTCAACAAATCTTTTGTAGGTATTCCATATTTGAATGTATAATGGGCTTCCAGTATCAGTTCCTTTACTTCCAGTCCAGTTTAGTTTTAAGTCTATACTTGTTAGTGTTCCTGAAGCTTCGGCTTTGAATGTTTGAGCTCTACATACTGCAGGGATTTCAGGGTCTCTCCAATTTGCCAACCAATCAGGGCGGACATAATAAGGTTTACTTTTATCCCATCCAATATACCAGAAACTGTTAACTCCTCCACCATTTGTTGTTCCGAAACTGTCATAAGCTGCGGGGGTAACTCTTGTTTCAACTTCGGTAGGACATTCACATCTATGGTATTGGTCATCAATATCATTAGTCACATTTCCATCATCATCATACTCAGGAGTGTAAGTAATGAAACTCACATCATTTGATTTCGCTTGATCCACTTTGTCGAAGTTCTCATCAAAGTCAATAGTGATTTCATCCTGCATCTTGTTGTCAAAACATAATTGTTTGCTTCCATTCAAAGCAGCACCATAAGAATTTACAATATCCAATACTTCACTTATTGGCATTCCTTTCCTTACTGCTGGTGGTGAGAGATAGTTTAATTTTTCTACACTTTGTTTTAACCATTCATCATTCATACAAGCTTGCTGTAACAATTGTACTGTTACATATCTTTGCTCACTGAATGATTGTATTAAGTTTAAGTTTTTATAAACTGGTTCGCATTTTTTCGCCATAATTTACACCTGTATAATAATATCGCTACTGTTCAAATCACCGAAAGGTTTTATGTAAATGTTCTTGGAAACTGAATCATAGAAGAAAGCTCCAGGAACATTCCTTAGTTCATCTAATGTACTGACTAACCTGTAACCACTATTGTTTTCAAAAACACGTATGACATTGTTTTCTTCATGAGCATAGTATACATTGTTGGTTTCATCTGCCAGTAACCATGCATTCTTTTGGAAACTGGTGGTGAATTGGTAAATGTATTCTACAATAACTTCACCGGTTATTCCACTGAAAACACTTTTGTCTATTTTGTTGTAGACATCGTGGCTGATTAGGATATCATCACTGTTGTTATTGGTGGTGATGACTCCTATTTCGGTGGTTTCTTGTATTTCTTTAGCGGTGAAGTTTGCAGTTAAAACAAGTCTTTTATTTAATACATCTGCTCTGCAACTGCATTTTTTCCTGTTACGTTCATTACCAAGTTTAGTATCTGTTCTTCTTGGTGCTTTATTCCCATTTCCAATTACAATATATTGTATTGGGTTGAATGCATCGTTTATGCATCTGTTTAAGAAGAATGATTCCCCTCTGTCAGTAATGATGTTATGATTCTCTATTAAGAGTTCAGTATTCAAGAACATTGTAGTAACAGGGATTTTAAAAGTATAGCTTCCTTGGATATTCATTTAAAATCAACTCTTGTTATTAATTCATCATTTAACTTCCGGATGTTCATCATTGGAGTAATAGAAATCATATTGTTTTGTGGAGTAGTTGTTGAGGCTACATTAACATGAACTATTTTTCCATGAGGCATTAGTTTCTGTAATCTTTTTTCCAAGTTCGTTCCGGACTCTATTTGAACATTTGATGGTATTTTGTTAGCATCAAATTCTATGTCGTAATTGTTTGGTGACATGTAGGGTTCGGAGCGTGCTTGTTTACAATTATTTGGAATAAAAATTCACTCCCATATAATTTTTTATTGTGTGAAGTAGATCAACTGACCAACAATATTGTTACTAGTATTTGCAGTGGCAATATATATTTTAGCTTGATAAACTCCACTACTGGTAGTTTCAACATTCAATTGCCCTGCACTAGTTGCATTAACCCAAGTACTCAAATAGGTAGTGCTGTTTGGTATGAATCCTTCAGGGAAATTACAAACATAATAAGAAGTTCCTTTATTGAAAGAAATATTATTACCTTTCAAACGGTAATTTGCAATACATATTTTACCTATTCTGTAGAATCGTATGAATGAATCACTGTCAAATCTTCCTGATTGCATGTCAGAATTAGAAAGTTGCCTAACATTAATGTTACCTGTAGCTGTGAATAATTCACCTAATCTTGCATCAATTAATTCATTTATATTATTTTGAGTAATTTTAGCATCTACTGGTAAACCTGTTTTGTTAATATTACTGAAGTCACAATCCTCAGTGATTGTGTGTCTTATTTCCTCTGCAGGAGCTTCAAAAACATTAAAAGTAGTACCATTTAATTTCAATCCAGTACCTACACTATAAGTAGTATTAGTATCACTTGCAGGAATACCAAGACCAGTAATATTTGCTTTACTAACATCTAAATTACTGAAAGGAATTTTATTAATGGTTTTCAAATTCTGAGTTGAATCAGTAACCACTACTTTTTTCACATCTGCACCAGTAGTATCGGAATTCAACAAACCCTGGTTATTCAAGTTACCATGATTATGTGAACTAGGTGTCATAGTAGAAGGAAAATCAGATATCTCAGATTTAGTATGAGAATGCTTACTGGGAGTTATACTAGTGGGGAAATCAGTTATTTCAGATTTAGTATGAGTATGTGCAGAGGCAGGGATACTAGATGGGAAATCTTTTACTTGATTTTTGTTAATTTCAATTGTTTCTTTGTCGGTGAGTAAGTCATCGACAGTTTCTTTTGGGTAGAAAAATTTTTTCATTACTCTAACAAGTTGAGATCTTCTCAAAATTATTCACCTTTTATAAAAGTTTTTTAGTTAAAATAAAAATGATTTAAAAAAAAATATTAAATGATTATGAAGTATTTTTTTAAGATTAATAAAAATAAGAAAAA
>JAFUBV010000075.1 GCA_017460025.1 Methanobrevibacter sp.
ATGCTGAATAGATAGGATGGCGCACCAGAGCATAGACTCCGTCTGTTACCAATTGACCATTTTTGATTCTTTCATCTATTTTTGAGATTCTTAAAGCGGCAAGCCACAAGAATATTCCGTCAATTACCAGCACAACAGCCAAGATTAGTAAAAGCCAATTTAGAGATTCATATGAATAAACCGGAATAAGATTATTGAAAGACAGGGTTATTGCCACAAATGAAACAATTAGCATTGCTCCAATCAGATATGGTCCAACCCCATAGACAGGCAAATGTTTTTCGTTGTTAATGATATCACCTCTTAATTACTATATAAGAAAAGTTAATATATATAAAAATTAAAATAATTTAAACACAAAAAATTAACTTGGATTATTATGAAATACTCAAAGATTTTATGCCATAGAATACCTGAGAGAAGTTTTTTCTACAAAAATCATCAGTTTCCAGTGTGTGCCAGATGTACAGGCTTTTATACAGGTTTAGCAGTATTTTTAATCTATAATTTATTCTATCCGATTGATTATAGTTTAAATCTATTCATAATATCCATAATATTAATGATACCTACTGCAATTGATGGCTTTACACAACTGTTGAAATTAAGACAGAGCAATAATAATTTAAGATTCGCAACCGGATTTATTGGTGGAATCGGTTTAATAATTTTTATAAAAATAGCTGTTAGAATTTTCTATAATATAATAGGTGTTTATTTATGAAATATTGTCCAGAATGTGGTGAAGATAATCCTGACGGAAGCAGATTCTGTAGAAAATGCGGTGTTAATTTAGTTTATGAAGAACCTAAAAAACAGACAACCGCCAAAAAGGTTACGGTTGAAACTGATCAGGGTCCTGTTAGAACAAATACTGTTCATACAAGCTCAAATAATAATAAAAAAGACGATGATGATAAATGGTGCTGGGGCTGCTGCATCTGCATGTTTTTCTTATTTATAATATTTGCAATTGCAAGCATCTAATCTTTTAGATAATAGTAAAGGACAGCCTTTTGTGCATGAAGCCTGTTTTCAGCCTCATCATAGATTACTGATTGAGGCCCGTCAATAACTTCAGCTGAAACTTCCTGACCTCTTATTGCAGGCAAACAGTGCATGAATATAGCTCCATTATTAGCCAAATCCATTAATTCCTGATTGACCTGATAAGGGGCGAAATCTTTTTCTCTTTGTGCTTTTTCAGCTTCATCACCCATACTTACCCAAACATCAGTATAAACAACATCAACATCATCCAGAGCAACATTGACATCGTGAGAAACAGTGATTTCAGTATTGTTTTCCTTTGCATATTCATTAGCTATTTTTAAAATGTCTTCATTTGGTTCATAGCCTTCAGGACATGCAACGGACATATCCATTCCTAAAAGAGGAGCAATTAATAAAAGGGAATTGCATACATTGTTTCCGTCACCGACAAAGCAGATTTTTTTATTTTCAAAGGTGCCGAAATGTTCTTTAATGGTTAGCACATCAGCTAAAGCTTGGCAAGGATGCTCTAAATTGGTCAAACCGCTTATGACAGGGACATCTGAGTATTTTGCAAGCTCAATTACATCATCGTGTTCAATGGCTCTAATCATTATTCCATCAACGAAGCGGCTTAAGACACGTGCAGTATCAGAAATAGGTTCTCCTCTGCCCATCTGCAAATCATTGGATGATAAAAATATTGCTCTTCCACCTAACTGATACATTCCTACATCAAAGGACACTCTGGTTCTGGTGGATGACTTTTGAAAAATCATAGCTAAGGTCTTTCCTTCCAATGGTCTTTCTTCTGTTTCGCCTGCTTTAATTTTACTTGCTAAATCAATGATGTATGAAACATCCTCTTTAATATCACAAATAGATAATAAACTATCCATCTAAATCCCCTCTAATAAAATAAAATATTTATTAATTATATATATTAAATGTTATGTTTTCATTTTAAATCTTATATCTCTTATTGTGGAGATTATCGGAACTAAAAAGAACAGATAAATGAAATTGCTTGAAACACGGAAATCCAAGATGTTTACAACCATAGTCAATGCCATTATGATGAAAAATGTTGTATAGGTATATTTTTTTTCACTGATGGAAATTTTTCTTTCAAGGAAATTCCTGTGGTTTGCATACCAAAACATCAGCATGAAAAATACAAGCGTCAGAAAAATATTCAATCCGAAAATGACTTCTGCCAGGAAGAATTTTGAATATGCTCCGATTATTGATGTTGTAAAAGGAATAAATGATATGCATGCCAAGAAGAAAACATTCAGCCATAAATATGGCATATTAAGGGTCTTGACTTTAATGAATTCGTGATGATAGATCCAGAAACATGCAAGCAGAATAAAACTGACCAAGGTAACGCCGACTGTAGGAGCTAATGAGTGTATAAAAGCTAAAAAATCTCCTTCCGTTAATAACTGTATTTCAGGAAGTGCCATACCGAATATAAGCAATGTCATGACCATTCCGAAAATGCCGTCTGTTAAACCAAGCAATCTTCCAGGATCAATATCAACATCCCTTTCAAAAGCATTTAAGAAACGCTGGTAATAACTTAAACGACGATTTACCCTATTTAACTGTTCTATTCTATCATCTATATCCTCTTCAGGCTTTAACTTTCCCCTGGACTTAAGATATGCATATAACTTGTCCATTTTTTCAACAGTTTCCTCATCAGCACTGCTCCTAATATCTTCTATTTGTGAGTCTATCTGATTTTTTAAATCAATTAATTCCTCATACTTTTCCAAATCCTCTTGAGACATTAAAACACCAAAAGTTCTATATTAATTAAATTTATTTTTTAAATAATATAAAGATTTAAAGCATTTGAAAAATATATTTATAACCTAGTAGGTGATTAAATGAAAAGTGATAATATTAAAAAAGGGATTCAAAGAGCTCCGCACAGGTCTCTTTTAAGGGCTTGTGGACTTGATGATGATGATTTTGAAAAGCCGTTCATTGGTATAGCCAACAGTTTTACCGATATCGTTCCTGGCCATATCCACCTTAGAGACCTGGTTGAATTCGTAAAAGAAGGAATCG
This sequence comes from Methanobrevibacter sp., assembly GCA_017460025.1. Classification (GTDB taxonomy): domain Archaea; phylum Methanobacteriota; class Methanobacteria; order Methanobacteriales; family Methanobacteriaceae; genus Methanocatella. The sequence continues at coordinate 3,076 of JAFUBV010000075.1, forward strand.
TTGCTGCCGGAGGTATTCCTTTCGAATTTGATACAATGGCAATATGTGACGGAATAAGTATGAATCACGAAGGAATGAAATATTCCCTTCCTTCCAGAGAAATTATAGCCGCTACCGTTGAGAGCATGACAAAAGGACATGCATTTGACGGATTGGTTTTAATTCCAAGCTGTGATAAGGTAGTTCCAGGAATGATAATGGGAGCATGCCGTGTTGATGTGCCAAGCATTGTCGTTACAGGTGGACCGATGGCTGCAGGAAAATATAAAGGCAAAAACGCCGATTTGATTACTGTTTTTGAAGCTGTGGGCGAACATTCAGCTGGAAAAATTTCAGAAGAGGAAGTTTATGAAATGGAAAGATGCGCATGCCCTGGAGCAGGAAGCTGTTCAGGACTATTTACTGCAAACACAATGGCATGCATTACCGAAACATTAGGTCTTTCCCTTCCGTTATGCGCTACAACACATGCGAATACTGAAGAAAACAACCAGATGGCATATGAATCAGGAAAACAGATCATTGAACTGGTTGAAAAAGATATTAAACCTTCAGATATCCTGACACAGGAAGCATTCAACAATGCAATTGCAATAGACATGGCTCTTGGAGGCTCATCCAATACTGCACTCCACATACCTGCAATTGCAAGTGAAGTTGACGGCATTGACGTTGATTTGGAATTATTTGACAAAATCAGCCGCGAAGTTCCACACATCACATTAATTTCACCTGCAGGTGAAGATACAATGATGGATTTGCATCTGGCCGGAGGAATTCCTGCCGTGCTAAAAACATTAGGAGATAAAATCAATACCTCACCGATCACGGTTACCGGAAAAACAATTGAAGAAAATCTAGAAAACGTTGAAAATAAAAATACTGATGTTATTCGCACATTAGACAATCCATATCATGAAGATGGCGGAATTGCAATTCTAAAAGGAAATATTGCTCCAAACGGAAGTGTTGTTAAAAAAGGAGCTGTTGCAGAAGACCTTATGCATCTCAAAGGACCTGCTAAAGTATATCATTCCGAAGAGGAAGTGACAAAAGCAATATTTGACCATGAAATTGAAGAAAGAGACATTGTCGTTATTATCTATGAAGGTCCGAAAGGCGGTCCTGGAATGAGAGAAATGTTAAATGCAACATCTGCCCTTGCAGGAATGGGTATAAAAGATGTGGGCCTCATTACTGATGGAAGATTCTCCGGAGGAACCCGTGGACCATGTATAGGACACGTCTCACCTGAAGCAATGGCATCAGGACCTATTGCCGCTGTTCAAAATGGTGACATAATTGAAATTGATATCAAAAACAGATCCATTAATGTGGAATTGAGTGATGAGGAAATAGCTGAAAGATTAAAATCCGTGAAACATCCGGAAAGTGATGTTGACGGATGGTTAAGCATTTATCAAAAACTGGTTCAATCCGCAGACAGTGGAGCTATCCTAAGGTAGTGTTAATGATGGACATATTAAAATACGATGAAATAGACTTATCCGAAACAATAAAAAGATCAGAACAGGACGTCAACAATGTCTTGGATATTGTATCTGACATATTGGATAATGTCAAAAATAATGGTGATGAAGCAGTTAAATCCTATACTGAGAAATTTGATGGAGTACTGGTTGAAAACCTTAAAGTTTCCGAAGAAGAGATTAAGGAAGCTTACAGGACTTTGGATGACGCTTTGCTAACTGCTTTAAAGCAGGCCGCACAAAATATCGAGAAGTTTCACAAAAAGCAAATCCCAAGCGAATGGGAAATTGAAGTAAATCCTGGAATAGTTGCAGGACAAATAGTAAGGCCAATAAATTCTGCAGGATGCTATATTCCGGGCGGAAGGGCTGCTTATCCGTCTTCAATATTAATGACCGTGATTCCCGCTAAAATCGCAGGGGTTGAAAAGGTAGTCTGTGTAACACCTCCGCAAAAGGATGGAAAAATTCTTGATGCGATTCTTGTTGCAGCAGACATTGCAGGTGCTGATGAAATCTACAAAGTTGGTGGAGCACAGGCAATTGGAGCATTGGCTTATGGAACACAATCCATTCCAAGAGTTGAAAAAATCGTGGGACCTGGAAATATCTTCGTTACAGCAGCCAAAAAACTTGTATACGGCCAGGTTGACATTGAGTTTCCGGCAGGACCATCAGAAGTATTGATTCTAGCAGATGAAAGTGCTGAAGCTGAATTTTTAGCAACAGACATTTTGGCTCAGGCAGAGCACGACCCTAATGCATCCTGCTTTTTAGTGACAGATGATGGGGATTTAGCAAATGAAGTTAATGAATATGTCTTAAAATTAACCGAAACCGCTCCGAGACGTGAAATAATTGAAGAGTCATTATCAAAAAGTGGAAAAATTATTATCACTACTACATTTGATGAAGCCATTCATGTTACAAATGAATATGCTCCAGAACATTTAATCATATCCACAAAAGACGATGATGAAACACTATCACAAATCAAGAATGCAGGATCAATATTTTTAGGGAAATACTCTCCAGTGGCAGCAGGAGACTATGGGTCAGGAACAAATCATGTATTGCCGACCGGTGGCGGAGCAAAAATGTATTCCGGCCTTTCAACAGAAGCATTCATCAAAAAGCCTACAGTTCAAAGAATTACAAAAGAAGGTCTTGCTGAGCTGTCCAAAACATCCGTTCCGATAGCTGAATATGAGGGATTTTTCGCTCATTCAGATTCATTCAAAAGAAGACTTGAAAAATAATCTTTTAAAAACGTGATACTATGGAAGAATTGGTGGATATGCGTGAAATGACGCAAGAGGAAATGATTGAAGCAGGAAAAATGGCTGAAATCGTATTCAAGCTGAATCATACATTACCGAACAGTGATGAATATAATTTGCTTTTAAAAGAGTTATTGGGTGATAATTTAGGTGAAAACAGCACCATTATCGCACCGATAGCTGGCGCTGCATTTGACCACATCAAAATTGGTGACAATGTTTTCATCAATTCAAACAGCCTTTTGATGGCAAGAGGCGGAATAACGATTGAAGACGAAGTTATGCTAGCCGCAAACGTTCAGCTTCTTTCAAACAACCACGACGAATACGACAGACATGTGTTAATCTGCAAGCCAATCCTCATTAAAAAAGGAGCATGGATTGGAGCTGGCGCAAGCATATTGCCTGGCGTTACAGTTGGAAAATATGCAATTGTTGGTGCCGGAGCAATAGTAACCAAAGACGTGCCTGACTATGCGGTTGTCGTGGGTTCACCAGCACGTGTCGTTAAAACACTCGATAAAGAAAAATTTGATTAAAATTAAATAAAACCATCATCATTTATTAAAAAAAGAAAAATAGTGATTTAAAATCACTTAAATATTTACGGATGCCGGCAAGCTGTGGGTATTTCCGTAATCTATCAAGATACTTACACAGATATCCAACATTCTTGACGGTGAAATGTCAGCCACACCACTGGAATATACTCCAACAAAATTTGGAACAGCAGAATTTCTTTCTATCCATGATGAGAACCTGTTGCTCATATCAACATAATTTTCACGAGCAATTGTCTGTGAATTATCTCTTCCGCTTGGATGAGCAGCATATGAAGGATCTCCAACAGATATGGATGCATCAGAATCACCGCTACCAATTAAAGTAATTGATTTGGTTAGAATATACAGACATTGTGCTTTTGACAATGAAAGAGACTGGAACTGTACCGGGAAATTACCGCCTGAACTCTTAATAGCTTGAGCTAATGCAGGAGCTTCACTGACCGGAAAACTGTTTAAAGAAACAGGTTTTGAAGGAGTTTCCTGTTGAATCTGACCACCTTCAGCAGTTGCACTGTCTGAAGAATCACCATTAAACATTCCAGTGCCAAAGCCAACTAAAACAATTGCTAAAACTGCAATAGCTGCAATCAACACACCTATAATGATTTTTTTAGTTTTATCATCACCAGATGAACCTGAAGCTATAGGAGCGTCTGTGACGGTATTCGGTTGTTTGATTTGATTTCCACAATGCTTACAAAATTTTGAACCATCTTTTATTTCTTCTCCACATTTAGGACAAAACATAGAATACCTCATAACAATTTGTTATCTAGTTAATAACTATGTTGGTCATATTTAAAAAATCTTTTTAAGAAATGCTTAAGATTTTGCAATAATACTATCTGATAAAAGTCAATTTATCCAAATTCAAAACAATCCCAATTTCTTCATACATTCTAGTGATTTCCTCTCCAGCAATTGAAGAAACTCTTTCATCAATATTACTACGATTTGGAATAGGATATTGGGTTCTAATGATTATTTGATATTCTGGTGACATGTTAATCAACTCCTTTTTTGTTATACCATTATTATTAACTTTATAATTTAAGTAATTTTAACATACTTTTATTAAAGATTAAATATAAAGTTAAAAGCATAATGAAAATTTATTTTTATAACCTGAGGTGAATTAATTGCAAGGTTTATTAAATGATTGGAGAAGAACTAATTACGCTAAAGATACAACTCCTGAAATAGCTGGAGAAGACGTTACAATCATGGGATGGGTTCATGAAATCCGTGATTTAGGTGGAATCATCTTTGTAATCATCCGTGACGTAACAGGTAGAGTACAAATCACAGCACCTTCCAAAAAAGTGGATGCTGAAATATTGGAAGAATTAAGAGCTTTCAGAAAAGAATCCGTTGTAGCAGTTAAAGGTACTGTACAGGAAGCAGGAAAAGCACCAAACGGTGTTGAAATCATTCCTAAAGAAATTAAAATGTTAAACTTATCAAATCAACCTTTACCAATGGATCCAACCGAAAAGGTAAAAGCTGAAATTGATACCAGACTCAATTCAAGATTCTTGGACTTAAGAAAAGAAAATGTATCTGCAATATTCAAAATTAAAGGACAAATGTTCCATACTGTAAGAGATTTTTTTTATGAAAATGGATTTTATGAAATCAATACTCCTAAACTCGTAGCATCAGCTACTGAAGGTGGAACTGAATTATTCCCTATTACCTACTTTGAAAAAGAAGCATTCCTCGGTCAATCCCCACAATTATACAAACAGATGATGATGGGAAGTGGAATGGACAAAGTATTCGAAATCGGCCAGATTTTCAGAGCAGAAGAGCATGATACTTTAAGACACTTGAATGAAGCCGTTTCTATTGATGCGGAAGCTTCATTTATGGATGATGAAGACATGATGAAAGTCTTAAACGATATGCTCATCAATGTTATCGCAGACATTAATGAAAACTGTTCAGAAGAGTTAGAAATTTTAGGTCATGAATTGCCTGAAGCTGACGGTGATTTCCCACATGTAACCTACGATGAAGCAGTAGACATCATCAATGCAAAAGGCGTTGAAATGGAATGGGGAGAAGACTTATCCCGTGACGCTGAAAAGGCATTAGGAGACACCATGGGAGGATTTTACTTCTTAACAAAATGGCCTTCAGCAATCAAGCCGTTCTATGTAATGCCATTTGAAGATGATGAAAAATACGCTCACGCATTCGACTTAATGTACAATAATCTTGAATTATCTTCCGGAGCTACCCGTGTACACCAATACGATTTGCTCGTAAAACAAATCGAAGAAAGAGACTTAAACCCAGACGGATTTGGAAGCTACCTAAAAGCATTCGAATACGGAATGCCTCCTCATGCAGGATGGGGTGTAGGTGCTGACAGATTAACTATGGTGCTTACCGGATCTGAAAACATCCGTGAATGTGTACTCTTCCCAAGAGACAGACACAGATTAACTCCATAAGATTAAAATGGAATATGATATAGCTATTATAGGTGGTGGTCCTGCCGGAATGATGGCTGCAATTGCCTGTTCAGCAGACCTGAATGTAGTATTGCTTGAGAAAAATTCCTCTTTAGGTAAAAAATTGCTTTTGACCGGTGGAGGAAGGTGCAATATTACCAACAACAAACCACTTAAAAAGCTATTAACTTTTTTTGATGAAAAGAATTTCTTAAAACACTCATTTTACACCTTCACCAATGAAGATTTGTTTAATCTATTTGATTTTGACTTTATTGAAGAGGACAACAACCGGATTTTTCCTGAAAGCGAAAAGTCAATTGATGTTTTAAACGGCTTGAAAAAGCATCTGAACAATGTTGAAGTACGCTTAAATTATGAAGTCAGAAAAATAACTGATGATTTTATTATAAATGATGAGATTAAGGCTAAAAAGGTCATTATAGCTACCGGCGGGGCGACCTATCCTCAAACCGGATGTTGCTTGGATAATTATTCTTTGATTAATGAACCGTTAACCAAAATAAAATATGGTCTCTCACCACTGATTACAAAAGAGGATTTAAGCAAAATAGCAGGCATTACCCTTGAAAATGTTAAATGCAGCTATAAAAAATCAAAAGTTAAAGGCAATGTGCTGATTAGCCATGTTGGCCTTACCGGTCCCGGAATAATAGATTTAAGCAGTGAAATATCAAAGGACATGGATTATGATATTTTAGATGGAAACTGTGATATAAATTGTCAAATAGCCATTGATTTGGTTCCAGAGTTAAGTCGTGAGGATTTAAAACGGAAATTTGATAATGATTTCTCATTGAAAGGAAAAACTCAAATCAAAAACTACCTTAAAGAGTATCTTACAAAAAATTTCATCGAGTACTTCCTCAACAGTATTGATTTGGCATCCGATACCCAATTAAGCAGAATCAATAAGAAAAGTAAAAACAGACTGGTTGAAAATCTTAAAAGATTTACATTTGAAATAGTTGACTTCAATAAGGATTTAGCTAAAGTTACAGTCGGAGGGGTTGACTTGAAAAACATCAGTCCGAAAACCATGGAATCAAAAATAACCCCAAACCTTTATTTTGCCGGTGAAGTTCTTAACCTTGACGGGCCTACAGGAGGATATAACTTAAAAATAGCTTTTTCAACCGGTTTTTTAGCCGGGAAATCTGCAAGTAAAAAATCAGATTTTTAAAAAATCTAATAATTTATATATCAGGCATTACAAATATTAGGTTAGGAGAGGATTATTTTGGAAAACATTAAAGAAAAAACATTTAGTTCAAAAGTTTATAAAGGGTTTCAAACTGTAATTCCAAGTAAAATTCGAAAAGAACTGAATATAGATGTCGAAGATACACTAAACTGGAAAATTGAAGGCGAATGCATGGTAGTAAAAGTAAATAGACAAAAATCATTGAAAGAATTAGAAAAATTTTCTATATATGTGAATGAAAAAACTGATAGTGTTGATTTGAAAAAAAGATCCGGACGTGGAGAATTCTAATGATATTCATTGATACATCATTTTTAATATCAATTCTAATAAAAACAGATGTTCACCATGAAGAAGCATTATTATTAAGTAATGAAATTTATGAAAACAAACTTATTAATAATGTTGTTTTGAATGAAACATTGAATGCATTTACCGGAATAGGAGGAAAAATTGGAATAGATATGTATAATTTAATTAAAGAAGCTTTTGAAATAGAATATTTATCTGAAAAAGATTATGATGATGCAATGGACATATATTTAAATTACGATTCGTATATTAATTATTCTGATTGCACAATACTAAAATCAATGCAAAAAAATAAGATATCAAAAATAGCTACTTTTGACTCTGATTTTAAAAAAGTTAAAGGATTAGAAATTATATGTATTTAAAAATTTAATATTGATTGTTCGCTAAAATTTAAATTATTGAAAAAAATTTATTGATAATTAGTTTCGGCGAACAGTATATACTATTAAATTTAACAAAAAAGACACTTTTTTATAATTTAAATTTAAAAATTCATTTATACAAATCAATATGAGTTCTTTTTGAATATTAAGAGCCATATCTAATTTTTTAAAAATATCTTCCATATATTTCTCAGATTCAAATTTTCTTCTTTTAAAAAATTTAAGACTAAACGGTTCCAAACAATTCTTATCAATTTATGGATTAATTTTTAGTTATGATTTAACCTATCAAATAATTGCAATATCGATTAATTAAACAATACCAATATGAAATTATTTAAAAATAATAAAACGATATTTTCATTAAATGTGGTATATTTGAAAAAGCGGGTTTGATTAATCCTTGATGATATATGAAAAAAAGAAAAAGTAGAGAAGTTGTATTACTTCCCTATGAACTAATTGTTATTTTGTTTGCGATTAATGCTCCGTTTTCATACATTGATGTGATAATGTATTCTCCGGCCATTAATCTGATGTTTAATTTTGCCAGACCTCTGCTGTCGGTTGTTCTGTTATAGAATACTCCATTTATGTTGAAAGTAATAGTTTGGTTAGCAAATGGTTTGCCCTGACCGTCAACTAAAGTTGCTACAAACTGAGAACCGTCAAGATATTTCATTGAAAGATCATCTGCAGTTAAAACAGGTTTAACTGTAATGGTATTTGCAACAAAGCTTTCACCATACATTACAGTGATTATATATACACCAGGTTGTAAGTTGATGTTTAATTGAGCATATCCTGATTCATTGGTTGTTCTGTTATAGAACACACCGTTGATGTTGAATGTAACTGTTTCGTTTGCACCAACAGGATTGCCGTCATCACCTAAAATCCTGACGATATATTGTGAATCATTTTTGTAATATTTGACCAAATCATAGTTTTCAATAATTTTTGGAATAACAGTAACAATATTAGCAGTTTCTTCACCATTTATAGGATTTATAGCAGTTAAAATATATGTACCTTGGAGTAAGTTAATTTTTAACTGAGCAGTACCGTTTGCATCAACTGATCTTTTATACATTACACCATTAATGTTGAAAGTCACCATAGTTCCTTCAGCTAAAGGATTACCCTGACCATCAGTGAAAGTAGCATAATACTGGGTTGCGTTTCTGTAAACTTTAGTAACATCACTACTGTTGATAGTTGACAAGATAATTACAGTGTTTTGTTCTTCAGCACTGGAAAATGGTTTTATTGCATTGTATTTTGTTGTAACATCATAAACACCAACATTTAATCCTAAAGGAATGGAAGTGGAACCATCATCACCTGTTGTTCTTGTGTAGTCAACACCATTAATGCTAATGACAACACTTTGGTTAGCAATAGCATTGCCAAATTGATCTACAATTTTTACAACGAAACGAGTACCGTTTTTATAATACATTACAACATCATCAGTGACAAGAATAGCCCTAATCATTACAGGAGTGTTGTTTGAAACAGTTGCGTTTTCATTAGCAAGCACACTAGCATCACCAGTATACATAGCAGCAATCAAGTAATTGTTTTCAACATTTCCTTCATCTGCAGTAACTGCTTTAACAGCGTAATCACCAGTAGTTTCTATATTATTATTTTCAACATCATAATTGCCTAATGTTACACTTATACCGACGTCTGCAGCATCTCCAGAATCACCATTTGAGACAATATTGTTGTCTTTAACAGTTAATTCTTTAGCAACTGAATCGATACCGGTTGTATGGCTACCGATAGCAGTTATATTGTTTCCGATAACATTTTCTTCAGCGCCGCCTAATTGCATTGCATAAACAGTGTCAGCTTCACCGACAATATTGTTGTCAGTGTAATTTACAGAAACATCGCCGTTTGACATTGCAGAATAAACCGGATATGAAACATAAGGAGCGATTGCTGTAATGTTATTGTTTTCAACATTACCTGATGCAGGTCCTTCAATATCAATGCCATTAGCATAATATGAATCAGATGTGGAATCAATATCGTTGTTTGCGATTGTGAAGTTGTCTCCGCTGATTATTAAACCGTAAATGTAAGTGTTACCTGTAGCATCGATTGTGTTATCTTCAATTACTGCGTTATCTGAATTTTTAACATCGACAGCATAAATAGTGTCATATAAGCCGGCCACATTGTTATAATCAACTTCAATATCATTGCCTTTTACAGATAAATCAGTACAGTTGTCAAATACTAAACCTTCTGAAACAGGGTTGCTTACCCAATTACCTGATCCTACAGGATCTTCTGTCCATGGAACGTAGGAAGATGGGAGATTAGCATTTACAGTGTTATTCTCAAATGATACATTTTCGGAATTTCCTATGTAAACAGCATTGTTTACAGTTGAACCAACAGTGTTCCCTTCGTATGAAATATCATTTCCGGAAACAGTTAAATTGTCTGCATTGTTTGCAAATATCGCATAAGCATCATCGGTTTTATCATCAATGAAGTCAATAGTGTTATCAGCTAATACAACATTTGATGCATTTTCAACATTTATTGCATATGGAAGTTCGTCAACTTTGATAGTTAGACCTTCAACAGAAACATCATCACTGGTAATATTAAGAGCAATGTTGTTTAAAGTTGCGTTATTGCCTGATACAGCTACCGGACGATTGATATTGATTATATTATTTGTTTTATTGGAGATTTCTCCTTCAAATATTAATTCATCACTAGCAAAATCATCTGATAAAGTACCGTTTTCATCGAAGAATCTGGAGAATGTTTCATTGTTTACAACATTAGTAACAGTGACATTTGAAGTTTTACTATCTGGGCAGTAGTTATTATCACCAGAATAATCAGCAATGACTTCATAGTTGCCCGGAGTTAATTTATCGAAAGTTGCGCTTGCTTTTCCGTCTTTAACTTCAACAGTTTTTGAAGAACCGTTTACGGTGAAAGTAATATTACCTGTAGCATCAGAAGGTAAAGTTACTTCAATATCTACTGTACCGATGCTAATATCATCAAGAGAAACTGAGATATCGGTATCTTTAGGAGATACAGTAAATTCTGTTTCATTAAATGCAGAATAATTGCCATCAACAACAGTCACATTAACAGCATAACTGCCGGCAGTTAAAGAATCAACAACAATACTGCTTATACCATCAGAAACATTAACAGTGTAAGAATCATTACCAACATAAACCAAATACTCACCATCAACATCAGCCACAACAATAATGGTAGCATTTTCACCATAAGTTATATCCTCAACAGAAACAACAACATCAAT
>JAFUBV010000076.1 GCA_017460025.1 Methanobrevibacter sp.
AACATGTCAAGTATGAGTAGTGTTGCAGGACTATCCAAATATATAAAAACACTTCCAGGAATCAAAAAATCCATTGCTGGGATTTGTATATTAAGTTTTTTAACTGGAGTAATCTACTGTTTAATATCTCCTAAATACAGTCTGACAAATAACATATTTCTTGAAGGAATAGCTATTTTTATGGTACTGGGCGTCAGCTCAATATTAAGCGGCAGCCTCAACCAATACGGAGTGAAAGTTCTTCATGGAATCAACCTGAAAATCAAACACTCAATGTTTTTATCATTATTGTCCATGATTTTTATTGCATTCATTTTAATCATTGGAGGAATAATATCTACTTTACTTGATATTGATTTATTTATTAATTCTTTACTGTTCGGTTGTGTGCTTGTATATGGATTCAATACCTTAGTTTTATGGAGTACAACACAAATCGGATTTGTAAAATCAGCCATAATCGGATTAATTCAGCCAATATTAATTTTAGCACTTCTTGTATTGATACTGTTTTTAGGCAGTGACGCATCATTGTTTTCAACGCCCGTGATAATTAATGTCATCATCAAAACAGTGATTGCATGCATTATATTCATATTGGCAATATATTCATTCATTTCAATTGCCGCTTCCCCATTGAAAAAGAATTTAGGAATTGGAATGCTGGATTTATTGAGTCTTTTCATTATGCATATGAATGAAGGATCAAACCTTTTAGAATCAACTTTTGAAAATATGGGTGAAGCTATAGACACAGTAGTCACATTCATTAGTTTCAAAGGAAAAAATGGAATAAAATCATTATTCATATCCCCATCAGTGCATCCGGGACCTTTAGGAAACATTGGAGGATCAAATATGCCCACAATACTTGCAAGCAAATTCGACCATTTCACCATGGTTGCTCATGGACCATCCACTCACGATTTTAACCCTATTGCAGTTTCAGAAATTGATAAAATTGAAGCAAGCGTTAAAGAAGGCCTTGAAAAAATCGAATACTCCAAATATGCGAGTAAATTTAAAAGATATTCAATGAATGCAGCTAACATCGGAGTGCAATTTTTCAATAAGGGAATGGTGATATTATCCACTTTCGCTCCTAACGGAAGTGATGACATTGAATTTGGTGTCGGCCTTACAATGATGACCCAAAGTATCAGCAACTGTAAAGTCAAGGATTCAGTTATTGTGGACTGCCATAATTCCTTTACTCCGGAAAGTGGAGAAGTTCTTCCGGGAAATCCTGAAGTATTTGACCTGATTGATGTTATAAATAATATTGAAACAGATGAGAACAGATACTCATCCGTTAAAGTAGGATGCTGTGAAGAGAAAATGGAAACTCTGGGCAAACATGAAGGTATCGGTGAAAGCGGTTTGAAAACAATGATTATTGAAGTTGACAATCAAAGAACTGCTTATGTGCTGTTTGACTCAAACAATATGGAAATAGGATTTAGACAGGAAATCATGGATGCTGTGAAAGATTTGGATATTGACGAAATTGAAGTGATGACTACAGACACCCACACAGTAAACACCTTATCAAGAGGATATAATCCAGTAGGAATAGAAAAAAGGCCTGAAATTATAGAATATGTAATTAAAAGCATAAAAGAAGCAATAAATGATTTGGAAGAAGTTGAAGTTGGAACTGGAACTAAAAAAATTAAGAATCTCAATACTTTCGGCCCTAAAAATTCAACAGAACTTATTTCAACAATAAGCTCAATTGTAGCGGTAAGTAAGATAATAGCTCCAGTCTTATTAATTACAGCATTATTTATAGTATTTATATGGATATTTTATGGAAATCTACAAATAATTGGCTAATAAAATCCATACAATAATCCATACGAAGAAGAAAGGTAATACACAATCCCATATTTTTTGAGATCTGTCAATCTCACTTTCAACGATGTTATCAGCCACTTTGAGAGTAGCATAAATAAAAATAACGCCTATTAATAAACCAATCATATCGTTTTTAAAACCTAAATATCCTATAGTGAATATTCCGGATAAAACTCCGGCAATAAGTCCTAAAACAACATTAATAGATGTAAGTTTTATTGTATCGTCCAAGGTATTTCCTCCACAAAATAAATTAAATAGAATAAATATAATTTAATAATTAATAGTATATTAAAGTATTGATAAAAAAGGTGTTTTAAAATGAAAGCAATGTCTAATGTGGACATTTTTACAATTAGTGATGAACTTAATAACTTATTAACAGGTGCCAGAGTCGACAAATCATTCCAGCCAACAAAGGATATTGTTGTAATGAGATTTCATGTTGCCGGAACCGGAAGAGTTGATCTGGTGATGCAATGCGGTTCAAGAATACACACAAGCAAATATCCTCTTGAAAACCCGACAAATCCTCCGACATTTCCAATGCTGTTGAGAAAAAGAGTGAAAGGCGCTCATGTTGTAAGCATCAGACAACATAATTTTGACAGGGTTGTTGAAATCAAAGTCAAAAAGGATAAATATTATACAATTGTCGTCGAACTGTTTGATAAAGGAAATATCATTCTTCTTGATGAAGACGACAATATCATCTTGCCTCTTAAAAGGAAACACTGGTCAACAAGAGACATAAGCTCTAAAAAAGAATATATTTTCCCTGAAGAAAGAGGAATCAATCCCATCACAGTTAGTGAAGAAGAATTTAAAGAAGTGTTTGTTCAAAATGACAGTGATGTTGTAAGAACTCTTGCTATTAATGGTTTTGGAAGCTTGTATGCTGAAGAGATTATCGAAAGAGCTAATGAATCAGTGGATATTGACAAAAATACTCCAAACAGCGATTTGAGTGATGAGCAATTATCTGCATTATACAAATCATTGCAGGACCTTTTTGATCTTTTAAAGAATGAGGAATACAAGCCACAAATCGTTAAAAAGAACAATAAGGAAGATGTTGTTCCTCGAGATTTGGTGAAATATGAAGATTTTGAAAAGGAAGTATTTGAAAACTTCAATGAAGCATGCGATGAATTCTATTCCAAAAAAGTCAATACTGACATAAAAGACATCAAAGAGCAGGCATGGAATAAAAAAGTAAACAAGTTCGAAAAAAGATTACGTTTACAAGAAGAAACGCTTGATAATTTTAATAAGACAATCGAGTCTAGCCAATATAAAGGAGAAATAATCTATTCTAATTACACGACCATTGAAAATATAATTAATGTTGTTAACTCAGCTATAAGTAAAGATTATTCTTTTAAAGAAATTGGCAAAATTCTAAAAAATGCCAAAAAGGAAGGCATGCAGGAAGCCCAAATATTCGAATCAATTGACAAGATGGGAACTTTAACATTGAATATTGAAAATGAATCGATAATAATAGATCCGAAATTGTCAATACCTGAAAATGCTGAAAGCTATTACGAGAAATCCAAAAAAGCTAAAAAGAAAACCAAAGGTGCTTTAATAGCTATTGAAAATACCAAAAAACAGCTTGAAAAAATCAAGGCTAAAAAAGAGCTTGCAATGGAGAACATTTCAATTCCTAAAAAACGTGAGAAAAAGAAT
>JAFUBV010000077.1 GCA_017460025.1 Methanobrevibacter sp.
TCAATTTTTAAACAGATCATTACGAGGAACAAAAGGATTGATGAACTTCCCATAATCAATGTACTACATCAGCAACACTGCAGATGATACAATTGTAGATGGAAAACAATATCTCAGAGAATACTTTGTCAACGGACCATTCCCATACTATGAAATGAACTTCTGGGATAATCCATACATTGACCGATACGATTACTTGGAAAGCTTAAAACAATTAAGCAAAGCAGATTACCAATTCCAAATCGGGAATTGGGATTATGAAATTAAATCCGGTGATGTGTTTGACCATGATATGATTGATGCACATACCATCAGCAAACAAGAATACGATGAATTATTAACCGAATGGGAATTATTACAACAAGTGATAACTTGGGATATAGCTGCAACAGAAAAGAAAACATCCGATTACACAGCACACAGTCTTGATACAGTTTTCAAAAATAAGATAGGTGCAATCTATGATCAAGGGGCAACAAAAAAAAGTCCTGGAAAACTTGAATCATATATGATGAGAATTATGGACAGATACTATGATCATGAAAATTGGATTGAGCAACAACCGGCAGCAGCAGGAAAAATAGTTAAGAATTACTGGGAAGGTGTGTTCAAAGATTACAATCCAAGATTCATTCCAGTACCTAAAAGCAAACTGGTCAGAGCTTCAAGAATGGTGCAAGGAATGAACAAAGGAAACATCCTATTTGTCAAAGGCAAATGGTTAAAACTATTCAAAAAACAAGCTGTGAAATTCCCAACAGAAAAGGTTGTTGCAGATGACATAACAACTCACGATGACCTTGTGGACAGTGCAACATTACTGCATGAAGGATTATATCCACAAATACCTAAAACAACACTCAAAAAACGTAAAAGGTGGAATTAAAACTATGGTAATAATTGTAACAAGTGAAACACTTCAAGATGACATTATCAAAAGTGTGTTAAATGAATATGAAATCAAATCACAGGAACTAAGTCCAGAAGACTTTGATTATACTGGTGAAATACTTGAACCACCATATGACTTATCGAAACTCAAGGCCTTAAGAGAATCATCCGGGTTACATGATATCTGTATCAAAACCAAATGTGAAGATGCAATATACTCAGGTAAGAAAATTATCAGTAAAGAAGGAACAGATATCCCACCAGCTCTTGAAGAGTTTCTGGATAATTTCCTAACTGATGAGGAATGTGAAAGTTTCTTAAATGATTTGGAAACATATGCATTTGCAGGCCTTGAAATCTTAAGAGATGAACAACTTGAATTCAAAGGAATAAATCACATCCCATCATTATACCTCAGAATGTGTGAAGACAAAGACAAAGTAGTTCAGAAAATCGGAACACATACAATTTATTTCAAAGTGTATGACCCGAAGAAAAAAGACAACTTGAATAAACTAACTGGACAATGGAATGAGGGAATTACTGAGGAAACTAGTGCGAATGAGTTATTATGGTTCAACAGCAAATCAGACCAATCCAAAGTGTACGGTGAACCAGATTACTTAAGTGAAGTTGATGCAATACTCACAGATAATGCGATTGTTGAATATCAGCTTGGACACTTCAGGTCAAAAGGTGTTCCAAATTACGTCATCACAATTACAGGTAACATTGAAGAAACTGAGGATTATGGTGCTGAAGAATTTGAAGATGATCTAAAGAAAGAATTTAGTGAAATCACAAATGAACCTGGAACAGCATTAGTGTTATGCATTCCAAGTAATGAAAATAATGTTCAAGTGAATGTTCATAAAATCGGTGAGGAAATGAAAGAAGGTAGCTTCCTTGAATTAGCTGAATCCAATGCTGATAGAATCTACCGTATTCACAAAGTGCCACGTGAAAGATTAGGTCAGGGAAAAGCAAGTGGTATTGCAAGTAACCGTACTGAAATGTTACTCAAAACCTACAGTAAATCAACAGTAGGGAAACTTCAAAAAAGAATGGCTAGTTACATCAATAATACAATCATCAAATATGAGTTTGAAACTAAGGACCATAAATTACAATACTTGCCTGCAAACTTTGATGAGGAAGATGCATTACTTGATAGAGGTATCAAATTATTGCAGAATGCAGCAATGACTCTTGGTGAGTTCATCAACAGATTTGGTGAACAGTTTGAATTGCATATGGATGAAACTGATGAGTATTTCAATGCAAGGTTCATGAATAATCAAGCTTTAGATACTGTTTTGTATGGTGATGATGAGGCCAATACTGAAGAGCAACTTCAGGACATGGTCAATCAGTTATACAATGAAATGAATCCTAGTGAATAACAATGTATACTAAACAACAACAATTAGATTATCTTAACAAGTTACATCACTTGCAAAAAGCGTATGTAATCAAAGATAATATTCACTTAACCTACAAGTCAAGAAATAGGAATAAAGCAATCAATAAAGCTCATACTTTGCAGGATAAGATAATTGATACTGTGATTGATGAGGCAGTGTTTGGAAATACTTCAGCTGTTGAAGTCACACCTGTTGTTAATGAGTTAATCTCTGAAGCATTAACAAAAGAACAGAAAAGAATCAATAAAACTCCATCACAATATGTTGAAACTGCTGTGAATAATCACATCAACAGATATTCTGAGATTCTGAACAATAGGATTAATATTGAAGCAAGCAAATTGGAAGTTAAAATTGAATCTGAAATTGCTAGTGGAATTCATAATGATTTATCTGAAGAGCAGTTAAGACAAGAGTTAAGAGCAAAGTATGGTGAAACGGGTAAGAAAAGAATTCAAAATATCATTAAAGATTCTGTTCATTCTCAGGAATGTAACTTGTCATGGATTCAGGCCTTAAGTGAAGAATATCAATACAAGATATGGTGTAATGGTAATCGAAGAGGGAATACACGTGCATGGCATATTGCTAAGTATATTGATCCTGTGCCTATTGATGAACCTTTTATTATTGATGGGCCTTATGGTGTTAAGGAATCTATGTTTCCTGGTGATTTGAATAGTGGTGCTGAGAATGTTGCTAATTGTAAATGTTATTTGGGATACACTAATCATAGGCCTAAAGGTTTAAAGCAAAAATCATTCAATATTCCTGATACTTCTTACTTGAATGATAATTCAGATGAAAGCTTCAGCTTCAGATTTAAGCAAGGCATTCAAAATACTCAAAACAGATTATCTCAAGTTATATCAACTACAAGAAATTCACTTAAAACAAAGGTAACTGATGTAACTTCAAGTATCAAAAATAGGTTTAAACTAAAATAAAATTCCTATTTTTCCACCTTATATATTGAAGAGGACTTTCAAAACATCATATGCACACCTAAAATAATTAATTTTAAATAAAATTACATTAAGTTTCATTGTGCGATGATAATAAAATTTTTAATTCCTATTACAAAAAAAAGTTTAGATTTTCAATAATACCGTGTAGTTTTAATTTGTGTCAAAACATTTTCGTTTTTATTCATAATAAAAGAGCATATGAAGTGTTAATAAAAGTTCTCTTCATTATCACTCCTTTGTTTTTTTACGAATACCCTTATTTTTTTAATGTTTATTAACTCCCAAACGGGGTGATTAATACTATGATTGTTAAAGGTCCAGTGCTAATTCCAGACATTCCAGATCGCTCTGGAGATGTACTTGATGAAGAAACAATTAGAAAAGCATTACTCATAATCGCAAGGCAACACGTATTAATGGATGTGCAACATTCACTAATGAACGTGGGAAACCTCCTTGAATTATACGTAACTGATGCTCCAATGAAATGGAACGGAGCAAACCTGCCAAAAGGTACAATGTTTGCTTCAGTTGAAGTCATGAAAGAAGACATTCAACAAGCAATCCGTGATGGAAAATATACTGGATTCAGCATATTAGCTGCACCAGTCAAATCAGTTGAAGACATGGACAGGGGGTTACACTAGATATGGCTAGAAGAATGAAGTTTGAAGATGTTGATGACTGGACACCTTCCAGTATCAGTATTGTTGATGAACCATTCCATCCACTTTGCAAATTTGAAGTGTATGAAAACGATGATGAGTACATTGCAAAATCAATTGAAATTCAAAATGAAGGTGAAAAGATGAGTGATCAAACTCCAGAACAAAATGAACAAATGGTTTCAGCACCTGTTAGTTTTTTTGAAAGACTCTTAAACAGAAATGTTGGTAAATCAGCTGAAATACCTCCAGCTCCAAAGAAAAAAGAAGAAGAGCAGGAAGAGGTTTCCAATGCAGACATTATGAAAGCATTAAAATCATTTGATGAAAGACTCTCCAAACTCGAAGAAGAAGAGGAAGAGAAAAAGAAACCAACTGAACCTGTTAATGACGCTGTTCAAAAAAGTGAAGGTGAAACTTCTGAAGAATCTGAAACTGAAGAAACCTCTGAAGAAGAAGAGGAAAAAACAGTTGATGAACAAGAAGGTATAAGTAAAAGTGTTGATCCAGACCTCGCAAGAAATTCCCAAACTGAAGCAGAACAAAGTTTCCGTGTCAGAATGGGTAGAAAAGAGAATGGAATGAGCTGGTAAAAAAAAAGAAATAATTTATTTTTATTTGTGTTAGTCGAATACCCTAATTTTTAATATAA
>JAFUBV010000078.1 GCA_017460025.1 Methanobrevibacter sp.
ATTACAAATACTTGTCATTTTTTGGAATGTTTCTGTCTGCTTTAAGTACAATTTGTTTGTTGGTTCCATTTATCTATATCTGGGATGTTGTAAATGCTCTTTTGATGGTTGCACCAGACTTTACAAATGCACAGAATCTGGATGTTTATGCAATCAAGGCATTTACTTTTGCGGTGTTGGGAATAATCCTGAACTTTTTCGGTTTAATGGGCACTCACCTGTCAGCATTTAAAAACGAAAAGAACATGAAAGATGCGGCCATGAATCATCTGCTTAAATTGCCATTGGGATACTTTTCAAACCATACAAGCGGCGGTCTTAGAAAAGTGATTGATTACAGCACTGCAAAAACAGAGACATTTCTGGCTCATCAGCTATTTGACTTGACCGGAGCTATTGTCACGCCAATTGTATTTCTAATATTATTATTCAGTTTTGACTGGCTTTTGGGATTGATATGTCTGATTCCAATAATATTATGTTTCCTATTCATGTATCCGATGTTTTCAAAGGAATCTCAAAACATAATGGCAGAATATCAAAGATATCTTGAAGAAATGAATGCCGAAGCGGTAGAATATGTAAGGGGAATTCCGGTCACAAAGGCATTCCAGCAGAGCGTATATTCATTTAAGAATTTCATAAATGCAATCAGAAACTATGGAAAGTTCTCATCACAATACTCACTGTCAACCCAACTTCCAATGACTGCATTTACTGTATCAATCAACGGATTTTTTGCTTTGCTGATTCCTGCAGGGATTTTGCTTGCAGGATCTCTTGTTGATGTGAAGTTTTTCGCCAATTTCATGTTTTACATAATATTCACACCAATATGTGCGGTTATGATGAACAGAATCATGACAGTTTCACAGGATTGGATGCTTGCAAGTTATGCATTGGATGGAATTGAAGCCATCCTGAACGAAGAGCCTCTGACTGAAGCGGTAAATCCTCAAAAGCCTAAAAATCATTCAATCGAATTTGAAGGCGTTTATTTCGACTATGGACAAAATGATGGTGATGAACACATATTGAATGATATAAACCTAAAAATCAATGAAAATGAATCCGTAGCATTGGTCGGACCGTCCGGTGGAGGTAAAACCACTATAGCATCATTGATTCCAAGATTTTGGGATGTTAAAGGAGGTTCAATAAAAGTGGGGGATGTTGATGTAAGGGACATATCAACCAAAGAGCTGATGGAAAACATATCCTTCGTATTTCAAAATACTACATTATTTAAGGATTCCATTTACAACAATGTTGCAATTGGCCGCAAAGGCGCTTCACGCGAAGATGTTAAAAAGGCTCTCAGCCTGGCACAGTGTGATGACATCATTGATGAGCTTCCTGACGGAATCGATACAGTCATCGGAAGTGAAGGAACTTATCTTTCTGGAGGTCAGCAGCAAAGAATAGCTCTTGCAAGAGCAATACTTAAGGATGCGCCAATCATTATTCTGGATGAGGCTACTGCACTTGCCGACCCGGAAAACGAGTACATGATTCAAAAGGCAATATCAGAAATTACAAAGGATAAAACGGTTATTATGATTGCCCATAGATTGTCCACAGTCAAAAATGTAGACAGAATCTATGTGGTGGATAATGGAAGAATTGTTGAGAATGGAAATCATGAGTTTCTGATTGAAAATAAAGGAATCTATTCAAGAATGTGGGATGAATTCAACCAATCCATAAGATGGAAAGTAAAAAGTGAGGTGATTTAATGATTTCAGAATTTTTCACAAAAAGGTTCGGACTTACAAAAGATGGTTCCGACAATCTGATTAAGGGAATCATTTACACAGCATTGATGAACATTTCATTAATGTTTCCAGTAGGATTGTATGCCCTGCTGATTTACATGTGGCTGGAGCCGTTAACAGGCGGTGAAATTATTGATCCTAATCTTGGAATGTTTATTGTTTTGATTCTAATTGTTTTGGGAATAATTTTTGCATTTGCATGGAAACAGTATCATTTCGTATTCAACACG
>JAFUBV010000079.1 GCA_017460025.1 Methanobrevibacter sp.
AGTAGGGTATTTATTTGACATTTTACTTGATGCCGGTGCATCAGATGTATCCATAACGCCAATAATAATGAAAAAGAACCGTCAGGGAAGTCTTTTAAAAGTCATTTCTAGAAAAAGCAAACGTGACGAACTAGTGAATCTTATTTTTAAGCATACGGTCAGTTTAGGAATTAGCATAGCACCAAATCTACATAGAGGAATAGCTAAAAGAGAATTTGTTAAAAAAACATTCAACATTGAAGGCGATGAATATGAAGTAACCTTCAAAATAGGATATGTTAATGGCGAGGTAATCTCTGAAAGGCCGGAATATGAAGACCTCAAAAAAATCGCCGATGAGAAAAATTTAAGCTTAAGAGAAGTAAAAGAGATGATTAAATGAAAAAAGCAATAGCTGTACTATCCGGAGGGCTTGACTGTACAGTCTCAGCAAGCGTTTATGCAAAAGATTATGAAATCCATGCAATTACATTCAATTATGGGCAAAAAGCTTTCACTCAAGAGCTTGAAGCATCACAAAAAATATGTAAGAAGATGGGATTTACGCATCATGTGATTAATCTTGACTGGTTAGCTAAAATAAGCACTTCCAGCTTGAATACTGATGAAGATATTCCCGAAGTTGATTTGAATGATTTGGATGATGAGGAAAAATCATCAGAAACTGCAAGCAGCGTTTGGGTGCCTGCAAGAAATACTGTGTTTACAGCTATAGCTGCATCTTACGCCGAAAGCATTGGTGCAGAAATAATAATCGTAGGATGGGATAAGGAAGAGGCCAATACTTTTCCTGACAATTCCAAGGAATACATGGAAAAATTCAATGAATTATTTGAAGTTGGATCACCTATAGACATTGAAATTAAAGCTCCCGCCATTGACTTGGATAAAGATGAAATAGTTAAATTGGGTGCTGAGATAGGTGCTCCGATGGATTTAAGTTATTCCTGTTATAAAGGAAGCGAATACCAGTGTGGTGTTTGTGAAATCTGTATGAGACGAAAAAGAGGATTTAATAAAGCAGGGATTAAAGATTTAACCATTTATGAAAAATAATTTTTTACTAGAAAATTCCAGTAAGTGATTTGAATTAGTTATTTTTGCAAAAAAAAGTAAAAAAAGGGTTATCATTCGATAACCATTAAAATATCTCCGGCACTTACTGCATCACCAGGTTCTACGAAGATTTCTTTAACAACACCAGCAATTTCAGACTGGATATCATTTTCCATCTTCATAGCTTCGATAACTGCAATAGTAGAGCCTTCAGATACTTTATCTCCAACATTTACATTAAGTTTAATTACCATACCTTGCATTGTTGAGAATACTCCGCCTTCAACAGGAGTGAACGGACCTTTTTCAGTTTCTTCAACTTCCATGAATCCTGTAGGCATGATTTTAACTTCAAATACATCACCGTCAACTTCAACATTATATTGAGTTGGAATACCAATTTCAGTATCATCAGCAATTGATGGAGCTTTAAGTTCTTCTTCAACTGCTTCTCCTTTAAGGAATTTAGGAGCTATTGGTGGATATAATGCATAAGTTAAAGCATCCTCATCAGATTTGACAAATCCTTTTTCCATACCTTCTGATTTGAATTTGTCAAATTCAGGTTCTAACAAATCCGCAGGCCTGCAGGTAATAACCTCTTCATCACCAATGATCCTTTTAGAGATTTCAGCATCAACAGGTGCAGGCGGTTTACCATAATTACCTTTCATGTATTCTTTTACTTCATTAGATACTGTTTTATATCTTTCTCCACCTAAAACATTCATTACAGCCTGAATACCTACAATTTGGCTGGTTGGAGTTACAAGTGGTGGATAACCCATATCTTTTCTTACACGAGGCATTTCTTCAAGTACATCATCATATCTATCTAATGCGTTTTGCTCCTTAAGTTGTGAAATAAGGTTTGATAGCATTCCGCCAGGAATTTGGTATAATAATACATCAGCATCAATACTTTCTGCAATAGGATCCAGCAATGTTGCATATTTATCTCTAATGTCATCGAAGTATTCTTTAATATGTGTTAATTGTTTTAAATCTAATCCCGTATCATAAGGAGTTCCTTGAAGTGCTGCAACCATACTTTCTGTAGGTGGCTGTGATGTTCCCCAGGACAATGGAGAAATTGCTGTATCCAATATGTCCACACCGGCTTGACATGCAGCATAGTAACTTATTGGAGTCATACCACTTGTACAGTGACAATGCAAATCTACAAGCAAATCTGTTTCTTCTTTCAATTTTGATACTAATTCATATGCTGCAGTTGGTGTAATTAAACCTGCCATATCTTTAATTGCTACAGAATCACAGTCAAGTGCTTCTAATTCTTTAGCTAAATCAACAAAATCATCTAAAGTATGAACTGGACTTATAGTATAACTAATTGTACCTTGAACATGAGCACCTTGAGCTTTAGCGACTTTAATAGCTTTTTCCATATTTCTTATATCATTTAAAGCATCAAAAACTCTGAATATATCTACACCATTTTCGTAGGATTTTTCAACGAATTTTGTTACAATATCATCCGGATAGTGTTTGTATCCCACCAAATTCTGTCCCCTTAAAAGCATTTGAATTGGAGTCTTGTTAAATTCAGATTTTAAATTTCTTAATCTTTCCCAAGGATCTTCATTTAAATATCTGATACATGTATCAAATGTTGCTCCTCCCCATGCTTCTACAGAAAAATAGCCCACTTTATCCATTTCTTCTGCAATAGGAATCATGTCTCTGGTTCTCATCCTGGTTGCAAGTAAGGATTGGTGAGCGTCACGAAGTGCAGTTTCAGTAAATCTTACTTTCGCCATCTAATAAACACCTCTCAAAATTATTGAATAAAATATAATAATTTTCAATTGATTATGTATAAATATTTATTATTACATATATTAATAAATTTGCAAAAATAATAAAAAAAAATAAGATATTGAAAAATTATCTTTCCAAATCGCCAGAAATGAATTTTTCAACATTGTCGTATGCTTCATCATCAGTGTATTGGATTGGAGGATGTTTCATAGTGTAAGAAGAAATAGAAGTTAATTGTCCGCCAATACCTCTTTCTAAACCAATTTTACAGCATCTAACTGCATCGATTACACATCCTGCAGAGTTAGGTGAATCTTCAACACTTAATCTGAGTTCAATGTTCATTGGAACATCACCAAAGGTACGTCCTTCCATCCTGAGGAAACATAGTTTATTATCATTTTGCCAAGGGACATAATCACTAGGTCCGATATGGATATCTCTATCATCCATTCTTTCTTTAAGAACAGATTGGACCGCTTCAGTTTTAGATTCTTTTTTAGAGTCTAATCTTTCCCTGTTGAGCATATTTAAGAAATCAGTATTACCACCAGTATTAATTTGATAGGTTTTATCTAATTTTACTCCCCTATCCATAAATAAACTAGCTAGTGTTCTGTGAGTGATAGTTGCACCGATTTGAGCTTTAATATCGTCTCCAACAATAGGAATTCCTTTTTCTTTGAATTTAGCATCCCATTCGTCATCACTTACAATGAATACTGGCATACAATTAACATAAGCCACACCTGCATCAAGAGCGCATTGTGCATAGTATCTTGCAGCTTTTTCTGATCCGACAGGCAAATAGTTTACAAGAATTTCAGCGCCGCTTTCTTTTAAAACCTCTACAACATCAACTGGTTCCTCATCGCTTACAACAAAAGTAAACTCATCATCATAATTGGACATGTGTTCTGCAACACCATCCAAAACATGACCCATACTTACTTTAGCATCATATTTAGGAATATCTTCCTGGAAAACAGTAGTGCAGTTTGGTTTAGCAAATATTGCTTCATCAATTGTTTTTCCAACTTTTCTTTTATCAACATCAAAAGCAGCTACAACTTCAATATCACTAGGTTTGTAGCCACCAATTTCCCAGTGCATCAATCCGATTGCATCTTCCGGGTTTTTTCCATCATAATAGTGAATTCCTTGAATAAGTGAACTTGCACAGTTACCTATTCCAACTATTGCTATTTTAATCTTGTTCAAATTTAACACCAGCTAAAAAGTAATAATATAAATTAAATAAATAATATACTAATATATGTATTACTTTACATAGTTTATATAATTATTGATTAGTTAATAAAGTTTAGATACTTTTTTATAAAGAGTGTAAAAATGAATCCATACATAGAAATACTTAGGCCAGGAAATGTTGTAATGGCAATGATAGCAATTGTTCTTGTTGCTATAGTTGGCCATACAGTTTCCATACCAATAATACTTGCAATGTTAGCAGTATTTTTTGAAATCAGTGCTGGAAATGTAATAAATGATTATTTTGATTATAAAATCGATTTGATCAATAAGCCATCAAGGCCAATACCATCAGGAAGGATTGGTCTTAAGACCGCTAGAAACTATGCATACCTCCTGTTTTTAGGAGGAACAATATGCGGATTCCTAATAAGTTATTTAACCAATAACTGGATTCCATTCATTATCGTGTTAATTGCAGATGTCATCCTTTACTTATATGCATATAAACTAAAATCAACCCCATTAATCGGTAACCTAACTGTTGGATTCATGACCGGATTATGCTTTACATTTGGTGGATTTTCCATAGGAACACAGCAAATGATACTTACTTCAACCTTTTTAGGATTTTTCGCATTCATAATGACAACTGCACGTGAAATAACAAAAGATATTGAAGATATTGAAGGAGACAAGGCTGAAGGAGCGAAAACATTTCCTATCCTTTATGGTGAAAAACTATCCGCAGCAATTACATTTGTTTTAATCATTCTGGATTGTGCATTATGCCCATTATTATACCTTGAACATGTATTTAACATATATTACTTAATTATCATAGCCATTGCAGTAATATTATTTATCTATTCTGCAATTTTAATAATAAGAAATCAGGACACGCAAACTGCAGCAAAAACATCAAAATATTTAAAGATTGGAATGTTGGTAGCATTTGTTTCATTTGCAATAGGATCATTTTAAGTGATTTGAATGAAGTTCAATATTGATGATAAAAAAGAATTGGCTTTAATAACATTAATCAGTTTGGCCTTAGTCATTTATTATATCAATTTTAATGTGAATTTAGGCATTTACTGCTCTGATGTTTACGTTTATCTATTGAATGCACAATATTTTGCAGGAACTAATATCCATGCAACAAACAACATTTTTTTATCTCCAATAATCTGTTTTTTAACATCCCTGCTTTTTGATATAGGTTTTGTCGACAGAATTTCAATATATGTGGTTACCGGAATATTGGCAATAGCTGGAAATATCGGACTATATCTGCTTTTAAGATTAAGATTCGATAAACTGTTGAGTTTTACAGGAACCATAGTATATACGACTCTTGCACTCAATTTGGCCTGGCTTGCAAATGGAAGCTTGGATATTCCTGCAGTAAGCATTACCATTTGGATTGTTTATCTGAGCTTACTGGCCATGAAAAATGAGGCGAAATATTATGTTTATGTATTTCCGCTGCTTGCAGTTGGATTTTTCACAAGATACACAGTAGGTTTGATTTTGCCTGCGCTTGTGCTTTATTATTTATACGAAAATTCATTTAAAATAAAAAAAGACGAAGTCAAATTCATTAAGAAAGGACTGATTATAGGAATCATATTCTTTTTGATTGTTGTAGCGGTCATTTTAATTATGGGAAACGGTAACTTAGGCTTTGGAAGTTTGTTTGTAAGCGGCGTAGGAGGAAGTCTGGGATCAACACACGACAGTTCATATAATCCTGATTTCAGTTATTATCTTGTAAACTTGCCGAACTTTATCTCTTCAACAAATACAACATTCATCGCTAAGACCCCCGCCCTTGGAAATCCAACAATATTATCCGGACTGGTATTTTTAATTTTAATTGCCGGTGCGCTTTTATGGACAAGAAAAAAAGAATTGGATTTGAATCGTGAAAAAATAATGGGAATTGCATTATGTTTAATTGCGCTTCTTACATTTTCCATGTTCAGCTCAACCATAACAATCATATTGGTATTCTTTGGACTGTATCTGATTGGAAAGGATAGCGACAGCAAAATGGGATATGCAATGATATGCTGGATATTGGCATACCTGATATTCCAGTCATATTACGTGATAAAGGTAAACAGATACATCATGCCCGCATTTCCACCATTAATCTACTTCCTGATGGTCGGCGTGCAGGAGATTAATGAAAAGATCAGCAAAAAACAGATAATACCTATAATACTGATTGTCCTATTTTTAATTCAGGGATTTGCTTTTACATACACCTTTGAAGACACTAATGAGTTTAATGCTCCCGAACAAATCAGTGACTACATTAAAGCTGATGCAGACAACTGGAGTGATTTAAAGATTGGCGTTTATAATATACGACCTTATTTCTGGTATTTGGGAGACAATGTTACGGGAATTCCAAACCAGTTCACCCCGGAGATTATTGACAGCAACGTCACATATTATATCTCGAATGTGAAGCAGGATAACCTGACAAATTACACTGAAATCACACAAATCGAAGATTTGTACTTATATAAAAGAACTGGATGATTGAAAATCCAAATCATCCATTTTTAAAAATTTTTAATATTATTGATTAATCATTCAAATGAAT
>JAFUBV010000080.1 GCA_017460025.1 Methanobrevibacter sp.
AAAAGGTATTGTTGATTCAGTATTATTAACTGAAACTATTGAAGGTTCAAGACTTGCTAAAATCAGAGTAAGAGATACAAGGCAACCTGAATTTGGTGATAAATTTGCATCAAGACACGGTCAGAAAGGGGTTATTGGTTTAATTTTATCTCCTTAAGATGTGCCTTTCACAGAATTTGGTGTTGTTCCAGATTTAATTGTTAATCCGCACGCTATCCCTTCAAGGATGTCTGTAGGACAAGTGCTTGAGATGGTGGCAGGTAAGGCAGGTTGTTTGGAAGGAGAACGTATTGACGGTACTCCATTCAATAAAGAACTTGAAAAAACAATTAAACAACATTTATTAAATCACGGATTTGAATCTGCAGGTTGTGAATCATTATATAATGGTGTAACTGGAGAAAGAATAGAAGCTGAAATTTTCGTTGGAGTAGCTTATTACCAAAAATTACACCACATGACTACTGATAAAGTTTATGCACGTTCCAGAGGTCCGGTACAAGTGCTTACACGTCAACCTACTGAAGGTAGAGCACGTGAAGGTGGTTTAAGGTTTGGAGAAATGGAAAGAGATTGTCTTATTGCACACGGTGCAGCTTTAACCTTAAAAGAAAGACTTCTGGATGAATCTGATAAATATGAAGCAATTGTTTGTGAGCATTGTGGAATGTTAGCAGTTGAAGATAAGAATAGAAATAAAAAATATTGTCCAATTTGTGGAGATGTAGAAACTTATCCTGTCGAAATATCATACGCATTTAAATTGTTATTAGACGAACTTAAAAGTTTATGTATCTTCCCTAAATTAGTTTTAGGAGACAAAGCATAATATTGAAGGAGCCGATACATTGAAAGAATTTATCGAAAAAATAGAAAGAATTAACTTTGGATTAATGTCTCCAGAGGATATTCGTAAAATGTCTGTTGTTCGTGTTGAAACTCCAGATACCTATGACTCTGACGGTTATCCAATTGAGAACGGTTTGATGGATCCTCGTTTAGGTGTTTTAGACCCATCACTCAGATGTCATACCTGTGGTGTCAGAGGTGGGGATTGTCAAGGACACTTTGGTAGTATTGAACTTGCAAGACCAGTTCTTCATGTAGGTTTTGGAGATATTATTCACAAAATTTTACGTTCAACCTGTAATGAATGTGGACGTGTATTATTGCCTGAAAACGTTTTGGATGATTATCGTGAAAAATTAGCTGAAGCTATTGAAAACAGAGAAAATCTCGAAGATATCTTGAAAAAGATACAGGCAGATACTAAAAGAATTGAATTGCCTGAAGCTAAACAAAACGATATTGTCGATAAAATCATGGAAGAAGTATATCCTGAAGAAAACGACACTTACGACCATATCGATAGAAGAGATATTTTAGTTAAAATCTTAAATCAGCTTTATGCTGAAGCTTACATGCAAAGAGATGAAACTGAAGAGAAACCTTCATTCAAATACATCGATCCTAAGCAACTTTGTCCACATTGTAGGAAAAATCAATCTTTAGAAGATATTGAAGCTAGCTTTGACATGATTGAAGCTAAAAGCAATGATGACCTTGATAAGATTGAAGAAAGCATCAGAAAAGGCATCGAAAGCGACTTTGATAAAAAACTTGAAAAAGTTGACAAAAAACTCGAAGACCTTAATGCTGCTGAAGAAATTGACTCTGAAGCTATCGAAAAAGCAGAAGAGGAAAGGCAAAAAATCTTGGATGATATTGAAAACAAGTCTGAAAGAAAATTCGATACTGAATTCAAAAGACGTATCCGTGATTATTTAATAGAAACTATTCAGGGATATGTTCAAGAGCCAATACTTTTAGATAAACCGGTAACAATTCACCAGGGAGATTACAAATTAACAGCTTCTGAAATCAGAGAAAGATTAGAAAGAATCACTGATGAAGACATCTACATATTAGGTATCAACCCTGAAGTTGCAAGACCGGAATGGTTAGTATTAACAGTATTGCCTGTTCCTCCAGTAACCGTAAGGCCTTCAATTACTTTGGATACTGGTGAACGTTCAGAAGATGACTTAACTCACAAGTTAGTGGATATTCTACGTATTAATCAGAGATTAGTTGAAAATATGGAAGCTGGTGCTCCACAATTAATCGTTGAAGACTTATGGGACTTATTACAATATCACGTTACTACTTACTTTGATAATGAGGCTAGTGGTGTTCCACCATCCAAACACAGATCAGGAAGACCTTTAAAAACCTTAACTCAAAGGTTAAAAGGAAAAGAAGGAAGGTTCAGATCCAACCTTTCCGGTAAACGTGTAAACTTCTCAGCACGTACAGTAATTTCACCAGACCCAAATATCAGTATCAATGAGGTCGGTGTACCTGAAATGATTGCAAAAGAAGTAACTGTGCCTGCATATGTAAATGACTGGAACATAGATGAAATCAAAACCTATGTTGAAAACGGTCCTGATGTACACCCTGGTGCTAATTACATGATTACAGAATCTGGAAGCAGAAGAAAAATCAACGAAGACACCAAAGAATTCATCTTGGAAAACTTAAAACCTGGTGACATCGTAGAAAGACATCTTAAAGATGGAGATATGGTTTTATTCAACCGTCAGCCTTCTCTTCACAGAATGAGTATGATGGCACACGAAGTAAGAGTACTTCCTTACAAAACTTTCAGATTAAACCTATGTGTATGTCCTCCATACAACGCAGATTTCGATGGAGACGAAATGAACATGCACGTTTTCCAAACTGACGAATCCCGTGCAGAAGCAAAATCATTGATGCGTGTACAGGAACACATCCTATCTCCAAGGTTCGGTGGACCAATTATCGGTGCAATTCACGACCACATTTCAGGAGCATACCTGTTAACAAGAAAATCAATGACATTCCCAGAAGAACAAGCATTACAAATTGTTCGCAAATCACATTTACCAATTCCTGAAAACGACGGAGAAAAATGGTTGCTTAAAAAATCTGAATCCGGTAATGATGTTGCAATTGAAAAAGAAATCGCTAAAAGGACTAAAAACGTTCGTGGAACTAAAGCTGACAAAGAGGCTTATCTCAACACTTTAGACATATCTGAAGATGAGATTGCTAAACGTCTTAAAGCAAATAAATGGAATGATGAGGAAAAAGAAGTCATCAAATCCATTGCACATAAAAGAATTTCCGATGAAATTACAGCACAATACTCATCAGATAGTAATGATGGTGCTGATGATTCAGTTATTGAGAAAGCTAACGGTGAGGAATGGACTGGTAAAGAGTTATTCTCATTACTTTTACCTAATGATTTGAACTTAACTTATAAGGCTGAGATCTGTACCAAATGCGATCAATGTGACAAAATCTTAAGAGAAGCTCCTGACCCATCAGTCATAGATTATGAACATATCTGTCCGATTGATGCATACGTAATGATTGAAAACGGTATCTTAAAACATGGAGTTATCGATGAAAAAGCATACGGATCCATGTCAGGTCAAATTTTGGATAAAATCGTTAAGGAATACGGTCCGGGAAGAGCTAAAGAGTTCTTAGACAGATCAACTGACTTAGCTATCTGTGGAATCATGGTAACTGGAATTACAACTAGTTTAAATGACGAAGAAATCCCTGAAGAAGCTCAAGCAAGGATTAATGAACATTTACAAAAATCAGAAGAAAAAGTAGACAGATTAATTGATGCTTACAATGAAGGTATTCTTGATGCATTACCTGGTAGGAGCTTAGAAGAAACTTTAGAAATGAGAATCATGCAAGTTTTAGGGGAAGCTAGGGACAAATCCGGTGAAATTGCAGAAGACTACTTGACTATGGAACACAACCACTCTGTTGTAATGGCACGTACTGGTGCTAGGGCATCCATGCTGAACCTGACTCAGATTACTTCCTGTGTAGGTCAGCAGGCAGTTAGGGGTGGACGTATCCACAGAGGTTACATTGAAAGAACCTTACCTCACTTCAAAAGAAACGAGTTAGGGGCTAAGGCTAAAGGATTCGTACACTCAAGTTATAAATCCGGTTTAGACCCAATTGAATTCTTCTTCCACGCTATGGGGGGAAGAGAAGGTCTTGTAGATACTGCGATTCGTACAGCACAATCCGGTTACATGCAAAGAAGACTTGTAAACGCACTTCAAGACTTGCAAGTTAAACCATCCGGACTTGTTACTGACAATCAAAGTAATGTTGTTCAAAGGATCTTTGGTGACGATGGAGTAGATCCTGCTAAAAGTGACTTTGGTATAGCAGCAAACTTAGATAAACTCATAGAAGAGATTAAATTAGAAGAAAAATCTAATGAAGTATCTCAGGAAGGTAAATAAGGGGTGTAAATATGGATGAATTAATTGAAAAAGTTAAAAATACTTTGGAAATGCGTAATATTTGCATTCCAGATGATTATGATATTAAAAATATTTTAGTAGATTATGATTCAATTGATATTACAGATGATATTTTTGAAGACATCATAGCCAAATTCAAAAATATTCATTTAATCAATGATTTACTAAATTCATATAATATTAATTTCGTTGAATTTTCACAGACTTTAGAGGAAAATGATATTGAAATATTGGATTACTATTTCATTAAAAATATTTTCAATAAATTCGATACCAAAGAGTTATCTGAAGAAGATTTTGAAATTGTTCTTAATGATATCAGCATCATTAACAAAGTCTTAAACATTGTGACAGATAAGGGTATTGAATTCCCTAAAGGTTATGTTGAAAATTTAGCTGATGCTTATGTTCGTCGTGATTTAACTGATGAAGAATTAGATAAACTTGTAGATAAGTTAAAAACTGCCTATGACCGAGCTCATGTAGAAGCTGGAGAGGCTGTTGGAACAGTAGCTGCACAATCTGTTGGTGAACCGGGTACTCAGATGACTATGCGTACTTTTCACTATGCAGGGGTAACTGAGTTAAACGTAACATTAGGTCTTCCAAGGCTCATTGAAATTGTGGATGCAAGAAAAGACATTGCAACTCCAACAATGGATATTTACTTTGATGAGGACAAACGTTACGATGAAGAATTCGTTAAACGTTTAGCTAATCAAATTGGTAAAAGTACTATTAACGATATTCTTGACGACTTTAATTTAAATTATGCTGAAATGCAAGTTGAAGCTACTTTATCAGATAAAAAAATTGATGAAAGAAGGCTCGTTAAAGAGGAGATTATTCAAAAAATCCAAGCTGATTTCAAAAAGGATAAACCTGAAATTGATGGTAATCTCGTAATTATCAAACCTAAAGACGGTGGAGATGCTAAACATAGAATACGTAATCTCCGTTTATTAGCAGATAAAGTGCGTGATTTACAAATCAGTGGAGTTAAAAAGATAGGTAAAGTCATTATCCGTAAGGATGATGAATGGGTTATTCATACAGAAGGATCCAATCTTAAAGAGATTTTAGCTATGGAAGGAATCGATTCCAAAAGAACTACCACTAACAGTATTCGTGAAATCGAAGATGTTTTAGGTATTGAAGCTGCTCGTCAATCAATTATTAACGAAGCGAATAATACTCTCTCAGAGCAAGGTCTTACTGTTGATGTAAGACATATTATGTTAGTTGCAGATATCATGACTTCTGAAGGTGAAGTTAAATCAATCGGAAGACATGGTATTAGTGGTGAAAAATCAAGTGTTTTAGCACGTGCAGCTTTTGAAGAAACTGGTAAACATTTACTTAACGCAAGTATTCGCGGTGAAGTGGATGATTTAACTGGTATCATCGAAAATATTATTATTGGACAACCAATACCTCTTGGTACCGGTTCAATCGGTGTCAAAATGGCAAAAAATGAATAGGAGGCTAGATGATGGACGTAGATAGAGGAATCAGAGTTGCTGTCGATACTGGTGATGTGACTTTAGGCTCTGAAAAATCAATTCAATCTTTAAAATTAGGAAAAGGTCAACTCGTTGTTGTTGCTCAAAACGCTCCTAAAGATATTCTTGAAGATGTTGAATATTATGCAAAACTCTCAGAAATTCCTTGTCACATTTATGATGGAACAAGTGTCGACTTAGGTTCTGTTTGTGGTAAACCTTTTACCGTTGCTACATTAATCGTTAACGATCCAGGAGATTCTACTATATTAGACGATTTGAGGTAGATTTACGTGTCTATTAAATTCGGTGCAAATGAAATAAGATTCATTGCTCTATTTGAAAATATGACTGGAGCAATGGTTAAGGATTGCATTATCGATGATGATAACAATAAGGTTACTTTCGTTGTTAAACAAGGCAATATGGGACTAGCTATCGGTAAACGTGGAAGTACCGTATCAAAAGTTCAAAAAGCAGTAGATCGTGGGGTCGAAGTCATTGAATTAAATGAAGACCCTGTTCAATTCATTAGAAATATTTTATCTCCTGCTGAATTACAGTCAGTTAAAATTTCTACAAGAAAAAATGGAGAAAAAATAGCTACTGTTGCAACAGACAATACCAATAAGCGTATTGCTATTGGTAAAAATGGTATTAACATTGAAAGGGCTAAATTATTAGCTAATAGGTTACATAATATTGATAATATTATTTTGAAATAGCTTTTACAGCTATTTTATTTTTTTTATTTCATTTTTTATATTGATTTTTTTTATTTTTAGTTACTAAAAACCATACCTTTATAAAGGTTAAAAAATATATTTAAATTTAATATATTTTAGAATAAAAATATATATTATATATACGCGTGAGAAAAAAATGAGAAAAAAAAA
>JAFUBV010000007.1 GCA_017460025.1 Methanobrevibacter sp.
AAATGACATTGGGAGGATTTACTAAAAGCGGAACATCATCTGCTTCAAAATTAGTTGATAATGCACGCAGAATGAGAGTATTGGGTTCTGTTGTATTGGAATTATCCTATGTTGCAAGCGGAAGATATGATGCCTTTCTCGATTTGAGGGGAAGCAGAATTATTGATATTGCAGCATCCAAATTAATTGTAGAAGAGGCAGGAGGAATAATAACTTCAAAACACGGTGAAAAATTAAACAATAAGTTAAGCATCCATGAAAGGGCAATTGTGGTTGCTGCCAACAATAAAATACTCCACAAACAGATAATCAACATATTGAATGACAACGAAACAGACATCATTGGAAAAGTGGGTATCATAAGCCGTATCGACCAGGCAAAAGCAATTTTATTTTCAGCAAAACTCACAGATTACTTTTTGACAAATGGCATTGAAATTGAAATCGACAAACAGCTTGCAGTCAAGCTGGAAGAACTTAAAGAGAGCCCAAAGCTGGAAAAAATTATTGCCAAGGCAATCAAAGAATCCCCTGAACTGGAAGAATCATTGAAAGATTTGAATTTAAATATTGACTTCAAAAAGCTTTCAAAAGACATCAATGAATTCCGGTGTGATATGGCCGTTGTTTTAGGCGGTGACGGAACACTGCTTAGGGCACAAGCTAAACTTAAAGAGGAAACACCATTATTTGGAATCAATATGGGAACTGTAGGATTTTTAACAGATATTGAATTGAAAGACACATTCAATGCATTGGATGCAGTTCTTAGAGGAGATTACTACAAGGAAAAAAGAACAAAACTTGCAGTTTCACACGAAAACCATGAGTTTACTGCAATGAATGAAGTAGTGATAATGACAAATAAACCTGCTAAAATGCTTCATTTTGAAATACAGGTGGATGGAGAGACCATTGAGGAAGTTAGAGCAGATGGACTCATCATATCAACACCAAGCGGTTCCACAGCATATGCGATGTCTGCAGGAGGACCTATTGTTGATCCGAAATTGGAAGGGTTTATCATAATACCGATATGTCCTTATAAATTAGGTGCAAGACCATTTATCGTATCCGACAACAGCGAAATTACTGTAAAATTACTTAAAAAAGGTAAAAGTGCAGTGTTTGTTATGGACGGACAAATCAATGAAGAAGCAGATTATCTTGAAGAAATCAAATTCAAAAAAGCATACAAAGACGTTTACTTTATTAGAACAAGCAGCAAATACTTCTATGAGAAAGTTAAAGATAAATTGAAAGAAGGCGGAATCAATAAAGACTCAGGATGTCCATAGATGAAAACACTCGTAATTGATTTGACTCACGGAGGAGTAAAAATAGCGGTAAGCCTTGCAAAAAATGGGCATGAAGTTTACTGCTATGATATTTACGGCACTTTAAATGGCATTGATAAAAGAATGCTTGAAATATACAATATTGGATTAATCCAATTAGAAGATTTAAAAGAATTTGAGGGTGACTTGAAAGTCATTTATCCTATTCATCTTCCTTTAACGAAAAAAGAGATTGAAAAATACAACCCCTCTTTAAATT
>JAFUBV010000081.1 GCA_017460025.1 Methanobrevibacter sp.
ATTGTTGCAATCACAGAAGCTGTTGTTGGAATTTCTGAAGGAAATTATGTCACAGTTGATGACATTGCCGAAGATTTACAGAATAAATTCCCATCCAAAAACATTGGAGTTGTAAATCCGATTTTGAGCAGAAACCGTTTTTCAATTGCCTTAAAAGGTATTGCAAGAGGAATGGATAAAATTACATTATTAACATCTTTTCCTGCAGATGAAGTTGGAAACGGCATTTTGGATGAAGCAATCCTGGATGAAAGCGAATATAATCTTGCAAGCGTCATCTCAGAAGATGAATACGCAGAAACATTCGGTTCATGGATACATCCGTTTACCGGAATCAACATGATTGACTTTTACAGGGAACTTATTGAAAGCGAAGACTGTGAAGTCGAGTTTGTCTTTTCAAATGATTTTAAAACAATTCTTGACTATACCAATGACGTTTTAACATGTGACATTCACACAAGAGAAAAAACCGTCAAAATACTTGAAGGCGAAGGAGCTAATGTTTACGGTCTTTATCAGGTTATAGCCGAACCTGTGGGAGATTCAGGAATTAAGCCAGAATACGGTCTTTTAGGTTCAAACAAGGCTACCGAAGAAAAACTTAAACTCTTCCCGAAAACAGGTGACGAACTTGTAAGGGAAGTTCAAAAAAGACTGATTGATTTAACCGGTAAACAAATCGAAGTAATGGTTTACGGTGACGGTGCATTCAAAGACCCTGTCGGAAAAATCTGGGAGCTTGCTGATCCTGTAGTTTCCCCGGCACATACCGACGGACTGATAGGAACACCTAATGAAATCAAATTGAAATATGTTTCAGACAACAAATTCGCTGATTTAAAAGGCGATGAGTTAAAAGAAGCAATAAAAGAAGAAATCAAAAATAAAGATAAAGATTTGACCGGACAAATGATTACTGAAGGTACAACACCAAGAAGACTGACCGATTTAATCGGATCTTTATGTGATTTAACCAGCGGTTCCGGAGACAAAGGAACTCCAGTAATATTCATACAAGGATACTTTGATAATTTAGCTAACGACTAAATTTCAAACTTTTTCTTTTTTTATACATAAAATATATTAGTTCTGCCGATGCTTCCTTTTTTAATTAAATTATACTCAATTAATTTATTTAAATCACGCTTACTTGTAGAATATGAAATATTGAATTCTTCTGCATAAGAATTGTAAGTATATACCATATCCTTTTTATTCATATTATTTAAAAGTTCAATCTGTCTTTCATTTAAGTCATAATCATTTAAATCCAATGTTTCATAATTTTCTAAATCATTTGGTTTGATTAATTTTCCATTCGGTCCTCTAAGAATAACTGTGAAGAAATTATTTTCATTATAAAATTCCGGATCCTTAAGACCACTTCTTTGCATTTCATTTCTCATTCTTTTGATTCCAGTGCCAAAATGCTCCATATAAATAGTTTTTGCAAATATGTTACAAATAGCCTCATTTCTATGAATTGGATTTAAATTTATACCTAAATTATCAACAGTTAATGGATAAATCAAAGCCCCCGGACTAATGATTTCAATACGGTCATCATAGATATAAAAAGTTATACAATGTCCCCACATATTATAATCTCTATGTGCCAATGCATTTACTAATGCTTCTCTAACTGCATTTATAGGATATTCTGGAATATCAATACGTTTAAATCCTTCAAAAACAGAACCTAACCTAGTATTTTTTTTAAAAAATATTTCAAATTCCTTTATAATCTTAAAAAAAGAATTTTTTGAAGTTTGTGAATCTATAATATCTAACCTATCATTACCATTAAACCTAACCATTTTTACATCATGGTCTATCTTAAATTTATCGATATCCTTTGCAAAGAATAAAGCACCTGTGTTATTTAAATGGAACTGACCATCATTATCTATTTCACCAGCACCAATATATTCTAGAATTTTATCATATTCTCTTTCTTCTTTTAGTCTTTTAAATGATTCATCCTTCAAACAATCAAAAAATAAATGTAAGGATTCCTCATCAACATCATCACAAGTAGATTTACGAATTAATGTTTTATCAAATCGTTTATTGGAAAAAATTGCATTTAAATAATCCTCTAAAGCTTCTTTTACTAGTTCCAATAACCTTTCTTTAGTTTTAAATGATTTCCAAGTAGTTTTTTTACTAATGCGTTCAATGAATTCTCGAGATTCTTTTTCTCTATCCATTTCATTATCTACTTCTTTAATAAAAAAATATGAATTGTTTTTATTTGAATCATAAACATTATATTCATATTCCGTTGAAGATAACCCATTTTTATATATTTTACCATATGTTTTTCCAATCAAGCCAATATAAATATCTGCTTCAGCAGCTTTATTAATAAAATGCTCTGCTGCAGGAATTGTTTTCGCACTATCCTCTTCAAAAACAAATATTTCAAAAATTTTCTTTAAATGTTCATCCTCTTCGATTTTCTCTTTAATGAATTTCCTCTCTTCGATAAATTCTGCTCGATTACTACTTATGAAAACGCTAAGCATTAGAATCACCAATGGTTAATGTATATATACAATTATTTTAATTATTAAACTATTTAATATTATTCTTTTTAAAAATTAAAATTAAAATTTCTAAATTTGATTAAAATAAAGCAATATCAGTTATTAAATAATTATTTGAAAAATCAATGATAAAATCCAATAATCCACAAACACATGACCCAATAGGTCAAAAAAATGAACCAATACACCAAAACA
>JAFUBV010000082.1 GCA_017460025.1 Methanobrevibacter sp.
ATTAAGAAAAAATGGATTTATTGACAAACCCCTTAAAATTTAATTTTTGTATCAAATAGATTAAAAAATTGAAATTTCATGAAAAAATAATCATTTTTATGTTTTATTTATATATCATGAAAGTTAAACCTATACTACAATAGTTAAGGGGATAATATGAATTCAAAAACGTTATTATTATCATTTGTTTATATTTTATTTATTTTGTCTATAATAAGTGGTGTTTGCGCTATAGACAATTCAACAGCTTTAGATGATAATAATATGGAAAGTGATGCTTCAAACCTTGAATTCGATCAAAATTATACTCCATCCACTCTTAATAAAGATCAGGTATTTGAAGTCTTTTTAAATGTTAAAAATACCGGTTCAGATACATTGCATAACTTGACGATTCTTTATAGGATGCCTGAACACTTGGATTTAATAATATGGCCGGATGAATATATTAATAACTCAACATGGTATGTAGACACATTATATCCTAGTGAAAACAAGACATTGACTTTGGTTTGCGTTCCTACTCTTTCCAACCACACATATAAATTCACTGTCGATCAGGGCAATGAAATGGATGTTCATACAAATCCTTTGGCTGATTTGGCCATTGGTGTTGATTATATTATAGGTGACGGAATCATAACCTGGATTGTCGATGTAATAAACAACGGTCCTGATAATGCAATAAATAGTGTCGTAAGCAACCTGCCGACAGAGCTTGGAATAATTTCATCTAACCTGACAAAAGGAAATTTATCCGCCAACCAGTGGTTTATTGGCGATCTGTCCAGCGGCGAGGCCCAAAGCCTTACCTTAGTTACAAATTTCGCTGAAGGATTTGAATATAATATAAGCGTTTTAAGCGACACATATGATGATGACTTGTCAAACAATTATGCATCAGGCATCATCAAAAATAAAAGTGTCCCTGTTTATAATGAGATTTTGGATTCAAATGCAACTGCAAATCCTATTCTACTTCTTATGCTTGCAGTGATATTTGTTCCAATTTTAAGATTTAAAAAAGATTAATAACTATAAATGATAATACTTCTTATTATGAAGAATATCTGGATTTTTATATTTATTTTATTTTTATGCATTAATGTCAGCTATGCATTTTCCATAGAGGATAATGCCCTATTTCATAATGACAATCCTTTAAATGAAAGGTTCAAATACTCTTTTAATTCCAGTGATTTGATAAAGGATTATCTTAATGCCAGCCAGTATGAGATTCAGGTTCTGGAAAACGGAAAGCCTGTAGGTGCCGGAGAAAAGGTAAGCTTTCTCATCAATGGCGTAAACTATACCAGATTAACCGATAGCGATGGAATTGCAACATTAAACATTAACCTGATTCCCGGAAATTATATTGTATATTGCCAATACCACTCCTTAAAGACATACAATAACATAATGGTGCTATGATGAATATCAGTGAAATCAATCCCATCAAATCAGATTCGATGCAAATCAACTGTCAGCGAATATATGACAGCATTATATCTTTCCAAAGGGAATTTGACGGAAATCAGGACTTTGAAATATATATTTCATCCACTTTAAGTGAAATTGAAACACTTCTTTATTCTGTCAATGACATAGAACTGTTTGCCGAAATGATTGATTTGATATACAGATTCAAGTATAGGCTGAGGGAATTGGAAGACCAGATCAAATTCATTGATGATGAAAATATCACAAACTCTAAAGATTTGACCTATATCTTGGATGAAATGTCAAAATTCAAAAGAATAATTTAAATGTTATTAAGATTAAATATTATTCTATAGGAGTTTTCGAAGATGTTTGATAAGATACTATTACCTACTGACGGCTCTGAGTTTTCCGAACATGAAGTTGAAAGAGCAATTAAGGCGCTTTCTGATGATGGTGAAATCATAATATTGTCAGTTGCAAGTAAATTAGCCGCAACAACACCATTTCAAAGCAAAAAAAACATTGCTCAGATGAATAAAGGATTTTTACAAGAGGCACATGAAAACGTTGACCACATGGCAAAACGTTTTGACAACCGTGTCAAAGTAAGAAAAATGGTCGTGACCGGAATTCCGTCAGACACTATCGTAAAAGTGGCTGAAGATGAGGATGTTGACCTGATTATCATTGCAGCATCAGGTAAATCCGGTTTGCACAAGTTCTTTATTGGAAGTGTAGCTGAAAAAGTACTTAAAAGCACTGAAAGGGATGTTTTATTAATCCATAATTAATTTACTTTTTTTTAACATGAAATTTTCAGGATTTTTAAACGTTACTAGGCTTGATTCCGGTGAGTGGGAATACCGCTTGGGCGACAAGTCCCACCGTGACTATTCCTTGAAAAATTTGGAATTCATAGTCCGCATGCATGGATTGAAATGGGGAGTCCTTGATGAAAAACTTGCTGGTGAATCCCTAAAAGAGGATGAACTGGTAGAAACAGGCTTTTTAAACGTCTATATTAAAAGGGAATTTGATGAAGACAAATGGTGCTACAGACAATCATCTCTCCAGTCAAAGGATTTGCTTATTTTGGAAAAGAAAGTCAAAAAAGAAGGCTTGGAATGGAAAATAACCAATCATGAATTGGCCGAAAAGTCACTTAAGAGAAATTCAGATAACTTCAACAGGGGAAAGGCCAGAATCAGAGACAGGCAGTTTTCAAGCCATCTTGATGATGAAAAATCAAGAGCATTGAATCTGCGCGAAGAGATTAAACGTGAAAAAAAGACAAACATAACTGGCTTTTTTAGAGTCCGGCTGGTTAATGAAGATTACAAATGGGAATACCGTACGGATAAAATTGTTCTTAGGGCCAATACACTGGATAGTTTGGAGAAAATGGTTCTGGATAGGAAATTGGAATGGAGAATAATAGATTCTCGACTGGCATTAATATCAAGGAAAAACGATGGTAACTAAAGAAGTATATTATATTGATTTTGATGTGGATGAAGTAACCTCAAAGATTAACAGTCTCATGAGCAGATGGTCAGTGAACATGATTAAAATCAGAGGCCAGAACTGGCAGGTTTTAAATCATTCCAATGAGGTAGTTCATGAGTTCATTTTTTCATTGACTTCAATAACATTGAAGGAAGAATTAAGCTTGAAGATTTGAAGCTGAATGTTATTCACCATATAGAATCCTTAAGGGATGACACGACATATACTGATGAGATGGTTATAGCTGAGCTATTGTACTGAGCTTCCAGTTTATTTCGTCAATGTCATTTTCTTTCAGGAATTCATTAGCCTTTTTAAAGTGACTGCATCCGAAAAATCCACGTCTTGCTGAGAATGGTGAGGGATGCGATGTAGTCAGAACCAAGTGATTCGGATTTGTAAGAAGTTCCGTTTTCTTTTCTGCCTGTTTGCCCCATAACATAAATACTATCGGACGGTCCTGTTCGTTGATTATCTTTATGATATTGTCTGTAAAAGTCTGCCATCCGCAGTCGCTGTGGGAGTTGGCTTCACCTTCACGGACGGTCAAAACGGTGTTTAAAAGAAACACTCCCTGTTTTGCCCATTTTTCAAGACATCCTGATTCAGGGATTGGATAGCTGTATTCGTCCTGGATTTCTTTAAAGATGTTTTTAAGTGATCTTGGGATTGGCCTGCCTTCAGGAGTTGAGAATGCAAGTCCATGAGCCTGTCCATTTTCATGATACGGGTCCTGGCCCAGGATAACGACCTTGACATTTCCTAATGGTGTGAATTTAAATGCATTAAAAATATCTTCTTTTGGTGGATAAATCGTTTTTGAAGCATATTCGCTTTCTATAAATTCTTCAATCTCTTTAAAATATTCTTTTTTAAACTCTTCGCTTAAAGCTGAATCCCAATCATTTCCAATCATGGGATTTACTTTGTAGTTTGTCTAATTAATATTTAATTATTTTTTTTAATTTTCATAATTTTTATTAAATTTCATGAAAAAACCAATACCTTTATATACTAGTAAAAATATAATAATTAGTACTGTACTAAAAGTTGTCCACACCATTTGAAAACTGACTATATACGAATTTATCATAACTTATAAGGGAGTTGATAAATATGATAGCATTTGTAAAAGTCACTGGGTACGCAGTGTTCTAATCCAATTGTATTTTTCCCAATTGTATACTTGCTTTTTGAACGATTTTAAAAAAGGAGGTCGTATGCCCTTTCTTATTTGACAATTTGCTCGCTGAGCATCAAAAAATGTCTTGTGTCGTTAAACTTTAACCATTGTCATGAAAAAGAGGAAAAATATGAAGATTAATGTGAGAAAAACCATTGAAAATACTGTACCTGTTGCTGATGAATTCCCATTCTACGTTGAAGAGCTATCTGTCAACGACGAGATGCCTACCCTTTTAGGCCTTGCAGATGAAAAGTACACCTTCAGCGAAATGGATGATGATTTCTTTGAATTTGTTTCAAGAAAAATCAGCGAAAACGGAGTCTATGTCAGACTTATCCACATCACACAAAAAAGCTGTGAAAACCACAATGTCACTTTTGAAATCGAAACCGGTTTCACAAAAACCACCATCAAAGCCAAAAACGAAACGCTGGATGAGGTAACCGATATAGGCATCAAAATCCACGGTGATGATGTCACTGTCGGAATAACCAGCTATTCAAAAAGACCTCATTTCGAAAGAATTGACAATGAATTCTTGTCAAGAATTGCCGATGAAATGATTGGTAATTTGATTTTTTACGAATAAAACTAATAAAAGGAGTGATTTACAATCAGAGATTTGTTTAAATATATATTCATGATCTGTTATTTGTTGAGCTGCATTGTCTTTGGAAACATGTTAATTTAATTGGAGCGTGATATCATTAACGATAATTGTCCTAACTGTACCAACAAGGTCTGTGTGAACCCTTCATTCACACACCTTTCAAATTTTATTGATTTGTTCGCAGAATCAAATCTGTTTGAGCTTATGAACAACGAAAGAGCCATGCTGATGGAGTTTATCCTTCCTCAGGATTTCATTGACAAGCATGCTCCAAGGAGAATCCCTCAAAAGATTCCAAGATCATTCATGAATAACTTCATGGAAGAAAACCTTTCACCGTTTCCGGGTGTGGTTTCCGTCACATGTAAAAAGTCACCATTCGTATTTGAATACGTTGACTTTGACCTGGATTTGGAATACCTGGACAACTGAGAGGTGTTTTTCATGATAAGACTAAAGGTCAAAGGCCCTCAAAAGTACTGGAAGCTTAAAACATGGGTAAGGGAGCTTCTGTGGAAATAT
This sequence comes from Methanobrevibacter sp., assembly GCA_017460025.1. Taxonomy (GTDB): domain Archaea; phylum Methanobacteriota; class Methanobacteria; order Methanobacteriales; family Methanobacteriaceae; genus Methanocatella. The sequence continues at coordinate 5,268 of JAFUBV010000082.1, forward strand.
GAGGAATGCGTGATATGCGGGAGCCGGAAAAATCTGGAGCCCCATCACATCATACGATGCAACACTGACAATCCTATATTTTTCAGCCCAGACAACGGAGTTGTCTTATGTCACAAATGTCATAACAGTTATCACAGGATGTTTGATGAGGTAAATCCCCATACATTTGTTAAGTTTTCACAAAAATATTCAAAAAGGTGACAAAAATGGAAGAGATTAAGGAAGAATTAATTAAATTTCAAAAATCAAGAGACTGGAAAAAATTTCACACTCCGGAAAATCTGGCCAAATCAATCTCCATTGAAGCTG
>JAFUBV010000083.1 GCA_017460025.1 Methanobrevibacter sp.
ATTCTTGCACAAAAAATGTTAAAATAATTTATAATCCTCTTTACGATGCATAATATCAATTATTTCAATCCTTTTATTAATTTCAGAAACATAAAAAATAATCCTATAATCACCAACTCTAGCACGATGTCATTTTGGACATTTTACACTATACAATTCAATAAATGAAGGATGATACGGATTTTTTAAAATTTCAACATATTTTTTATATATCCTTAATGACACTTTATTATCATTATTCTTCTTAAAGAATTTTTTAACTGTATTATGTTCAAATAATTCATAAGTCATTTTCTAATTTCAGCCTCTAACTTTAATATTCTCTTTTCTAAATCATCTAAAGTTAATTTTGTAACATTATCCAAATTTCCATTTTCAAAATTATCTATTTCATCATTATAAGATTTAGCCTGTTTATCTGTGAATTCTTCATGATTAATATAATAATTTATCAAAAATGTTATAACATCATCAAAAGTATCATTTTTTGAAGCAAATTCAGACAAGATATAATGTGTATCTTTAGAAATTTTAATAGTTTTAGTCATCATAACATCACATAATAGTATACTCAGTATACTACATATATTTTTTATTCAAAAAAATCTATTATTTAAACAATCAATATATAGTTAATTTAACAAAAAAATTTTTAATTAGGAATTGAGGAATATCAATGGATTTAAAAAACAATATGCTTTTAACAATATATACCGTTATAATCGGAATCATAGCCGGAGCGATCATATGGTGTTTCATAAGGGGCATGAACTTCGGAATTCATTTTCTATGGGACTACATTCCTGGATTAATCAACTTCAAATATTATACAATAATTGTATGTCTAATTGGCGGTCTTTTGATTGGTTTGTGGAAAAACAAATATGGAGACAGCCCTGAAGAGTTGAATAAAGTAATCCAGACAGTTAAAAAAGATCACAGATATTCCTACAACAATATTTTCTCATCCACAGTCTCTGCAATATTGCCGTTAATACTTGGTGCGAGTGTAGGGCCTGAAGCAGGATTGACCGGCATAATTGCAGGATTGTTTACATGGATTGGAGACAAACTCAAAATATTCAATGATGAACTTGAGGAACTGGCGCATATAGGTATTACGGCAACTTTAGGTACAATATTTGCTTCCCCTATGTTCGGTTTTGTGGAGCCTATTGAAAACGAGGAAAGCTCACTGCCAAAAACATCAAAAAACATATTGTATTTCGTGGCCATTTTAAGCTCCTTTGGAATATTCATATTTTTAAACCATTTAACCCATAACCATGCCGGTCTGCACTCAATCGGAACAGCCACACTGGATAACCTCAATTATCTGGGCATAATAGCCATGATAATTTTGGGAACTGTCCTTTCATATGTCTATTTTTTAAGCCATAAAATGTCTCAAACAGCATTTAAAAACCTGAAAGACAATTTCATAGTGAAGGGAGTTATCGGCGGATTAATATTGGGTGTGATTGGGACATTGCTGCCGCTGACAATGTTTTCAGGCGAAGAGCAAATCTATATTCTGATGGATACCGGCGCCCAGCTGGGAATAATGATATTGATTTTGACAAGTCTTTTAAAAATAGTTTTAACAAACATCTGCATTGAAAGCGGACTTAAAGGAGGACATTTCTTCCCGTTAATCTTTTCGGGAACTGCAATGGGTTATGCAATGAGTCTTCTTTTAAATATGGATCCCGTAATCTCAATGGCAATTGTTACATCATCATTCATGGCAGGCATCCTAAGAAAGCCTTTTGCAGTGGTATTGCTTTTGATGATAATATTTCCAATGAATCTGATTCCGCTGATGCTTATATCAGCAGTCATACCATGCCTGATTGAAACGCCTGAATTTTTGGAAATGAATTAAAAAAAAGAAGTTATTCAAAGTTAGACTTTAAATAACTGACAAAAATTGAAGCTGCAGTTAAGTCAGCTGTTGTTCCGGGATTGTAATGATTCTTGTATAGGTAATCATCAAACTCTGAAACTTTTTGCTTGAAATCGCTTTCATCTTTCAGATTAAGCAAATCCCTTGTCATCATTGAAATTTTTAAAGCCTCATCTGTGCCGTATTTTCTTGAAATCAATGTATCAGGTACCTGAGACAATATTGTCAGAAATGTTAAAAGACATGCGTCATTCAATGATTTTTCATCCTTAAGCTCATGGTAAGTTGGATAGCCTATCTCAAAAACGGCAGGCATGTCTGAAGTCATTTCACGGGCAAGCATGTCCCATGGTGCGGATATTTTCAAGACATCATACATAGTTTGCCTGTTTTCACGAAGCTCGTTTTTTGCATTGTCTGATGCAACATCATATTCGTCCTGATCGCCCATTCCTCCGGCATCAGCAATATTGATTGCATCATACAAATCACATGCATCATCAACTGAAGTGTTTGCCATTAATTTAACAATGTTTGGACGGATTTCATCAAATTCATCACTGACAGCAGCGGCCACAGCTATCGGGGTTGTCATCATAACAATACCAAGGTTTGTATTGTTTTTAATCCATCTGTCGGTTTCTGCAACAGCCTGCAGGATGTATTTGCCCAATAAAGGATTTTCAATATCAACGTCAGTACATGCTTCACGTATAGTGTCTCCAATTACAATTCCACTAATTACAAAATCCTCAAAGACCATATCATCATAGTCTCTGGTTCTGTGAACATTTCCAGGTTTTGGATATCCGCTGACTTCAAGAGCAGAAGCAATTTGAGCAATTTTTGCTATTTCAGAGGGATTCATTCTATCATGTCCTCTAAAAGCACTTTAGGTGCGAAGTTTGTAATAATCAACTCAGCACCTGCTCTTTTAATTGAAACAAGACTTTCCATTATTGCCCTTTCAGTCAGATAACCTTTCTC
>JAFUBV010000084.1 GCA_017460025.1 Methanobrevibacter sp.
ACTTAACCCGTGAATGATAACTACTGTTTTTTCACCCTGTCCAAAGTAAAGATAATTTGTTTTCATATATATTACCTGATTATATGATACCAATCAAAACGCTCACCGGCATAGTTTGCGATATAAACAGAAACAATTGTGGTTAAAACAAAGATGACTGTAACATCAATCGGAGTCACTGCCATGAAGAAGCATAATCCGAGGATTTCAACCAGATAGAATATGAGTGAATTTGAAATATTTCTGTAGCTGAATATTCCTAAAACTACTGGAGTAAATATTATGGCTAGAATGAATGCGAATACATAAAGTATAGGGTATACATCACATACATTCAATCCAAACATGAAAATAAATAGAAACATTTCAATTGCTGTGAGGAAAAATCCCTGAACCCCTCCTGTAATTGCCTGGGCCATGGTGTGCTTTTTCAATGTCACCCTTGACCAGATAAGGACAGGATAGAGCAAACCGAATAAAGCTCCGACAGGACCTAAAAGTATTATCAGTGCACATACAGGTCCGCTTAGGCCTGTTGTGTGAATGCTTATTTTCCATTGGGTGGTGATTATCATTACAATAAATGTGTTTATTGAATAGCATAAGAAAAGAAATGTTAAAAAATCATTCAGACCCAATGTTAATGAGACCAGAAATCCTATAAAATATGATATTGTTCCGACAATCAGTGGAGTGAAGCGGTCTTGCCTGTTGGATATGTCCCTGTCATTTCCGCTTTTTTTAGCCCAATAAAGTATGATGGTCATTGGCAGGATTGATGCAAACACTATTGAAATCAATTCCATAAGAGGAAAATCCCATAGATTGTTTATTGACAATACCAGTGAGATTATTAAAAATAAAGGTATGCAAATAATCTGAGGATTTGTAAAGGTTGAAATTGTTTTAGCCAATCTTGATTTTGAATTCATAAATATTATTATAAAAGTTAAGACTTTTAAATTTATGTTAAAAAAATAGAAAAAGAAAGTGTTTAATGAAAACACTTATCTGTCATTGATTCTTCCTGTATCGATTTTTTTGGTGTTGTAGTTAACTGCTTTGTGAACGCTGTTAAGGGAAGTTTTCAGGTTTGCTGCAATAACTTCACGCAATTCATCATCAAAAGGAACTGTCTTGTCTCCGTAAAATTCACAGATTTTTGAGATTTTGTTGTCTTCCAAAAAGATGAAGTATTCTTTCCAGTGTTCGGTCAAGTCGCCCAAAAGACTTTCGATATGGATAAATTCCTTATTTAATTTATTTGCCCTGTCATATGCTTCTTTTTCTAAAGTTGAGAATTCGGCAATTTCCTCATCTGTATAATCTTTCAATAATTTTTTATCAGCCATCTTTATTCACCTATTAAAAAAATATTAAATTGTTTTCTTAATTTAAATTTATAGAACAGGGATATTTATTATTTTTGTTAATGGCATGCCTATTCCAAATCTTCTTTCCATGTCTCATCCAACTTTTCTGAATGCCTATACATCCTGGATGCTTTGGTTACAGATGTATACATGTCCCTAACTCCATCAGTAGTCTTTTTATAATTTGCGATGTTGTTTCTTCTAATTCCAATGCTTGATGCTTCATTATATGAATCTATGTCTGCACCAAGGAATATGAATTCCCAATTGTGGTTTTTGATTAGGTTTTTGATTTGGCTTTTTGTAAATTCCACTGATGAGTTTTCATATCCGTCGGTTGTTATGACAAAAAGCACCTTGTTTGAAACTTCCCTGTCCATTGAAACGATGGTTTTTCCGATTGCATCAAGAAGTGAGGTTGATCCTCTTACATAGTATTCATTTCTTGTTAGTTCTTCCACATCGTATAGATTTTTTCTTTTGTATAATACATCATATCCGTGATCAAAA
>JAFUBV010000085.1 GCA_017460025.1 Methanobrevibacter sp.
AAAGTTTAAATTAATGTTTATGAGTCATATAATTTCCAATTTTTCATGCTTTTGCCGATGATACTATCTTTGTAGTGGAGGTTTATATTGGTACTAATATTTATTTAAATTCATATTCGTTGATGTTTAGTATTCTATCTCAATCATTTTTAACATGTATAATATCAACAATGTGGTAAATGAATATTATTTGTATTCAATGAGAATGTGATTATTGATTTATTTTAAAAATATTGTCTTAACCTATCTAATGTTTAGTCAATAATCATATTTTCTATAAAATTGTGTTAATCATTTATTTGGCCGATGATACTATATTTTTTGTAGTGGAGGTTTCAATATATCATTTAGTATAAAAGATGTAAAAATTGGTTTATATAATTATGTAGTTTTTAGTTAAGATTTATTTTTCATTTGATATTTTCACACTCCCTTTCGAAAATTATGATGTTATCTTAATTTTTGCTAACAGAATTATATTTTCCATTTTTACAATAAACTATAAAACTTTATGGGATAATTAATGGATTATTTTATATTTTATCTTTTTATTTAAGGAGATTTAAATGGATGGTGAAGTCGGCTTGGCAATACTAAGTATTGCTTTAATTTCATGTTTGGTTGTGGGCATTATTTTGATGGTTAGATTATGTTTTGATTTATTCATTTAATCGATGATGCTATTTAAGTGGAGATTCGGGAATTTTTTGGGTTAGTTAACAAATATTACATAGATTCATTTCCTTAACTTATTTATATCTTATTTTGAGTTTAATTAATCCATTATAATTCCATTTATATTTGAAGGTGATACAAAAATCATTTTTTTGGAGTCACTATCACACCTATAATTCAAAAATATAATTCATATCTATATTTCATAATAATTATCTGGTTTTAAATAATTGTAACTAAATTAAATTAAAAGAATGGTTAATTAAATTATATATTCATTATCATGATGTAAATTTAATCATATCTAAAATCAATTAAAAAAGAAGTAAAAGATGAGTCAATAAACTCATCTACATTTTTTCAGGAGCAGGAACTCCTAAAATATCAAGTGCGTTTTTGATGGTTGTTTTTGCCCTGTCAACCAATATAAGTCTTGTGTCTTCAACTTCAGATCCGATAACCTGCTGGGATTTGTAGAATTTGTTGAATGATCCTGCAAGGTCCTGACAGTATTGGGTAATGTTGTGAACTCTTTTTTTGTTTGCTGAGTCTTCAACAACCTGTGGGAACTTGGCAATCAGTCTTACCAAATCCTGTTCTGCTTCATTTGGCACCCAGTCATCAGCAACACTAAGTGATGAGATGTCTTTTCCGGACTTTTCAAGTAGCTTGCATGCTCTTGCATGTGCATATTGGATGGAAGCGCATCCTCTTTCAAAGCTTAGTGCTTCATCCCATTTAAAGGTCAGGTGTTTTTCGGGGGACAGTTTTGCAATGAAGAATCTTATAGCACCAAGTCCAATGTTTTCTGCCATTGGTTTGACTTCATCATCACTTAAATCAGGATTTCTGGATTTGATTTCTTCGGTTGCTCTTAGGATTGCTTCATCCACCAAATCATCAACTGACACAAATTTTCCTCTTCTTGTGGACATTGATCCTTCAGGTAATGTAATGAATTCATAAAATATTACTTCAGGAGCTTTTTCTTTAAGGATTTCTTCGAAAATCACTTTCATCTGCTTGGAGGATAATTTGTGGTCTGAACCCAGGATGTCCAGAACGGTGTCTCCTAATGTGGCTTTGTATCTGTGATAAGCCAAATCTCTTGTGGAGTAGAGGGATGTGCCGTTTGATCTTCTGAGCACGAATTCCTTTTCGATATTGTAGAATGTCAGGTCAATGTAGTCAACGTCCTCATGGGATACGAATCCTTCCTTTTCGAAGTAGTTGATAAGGTCACTGACTTCGCCGTTTCTCACGAACCTTCCTTCCCATACAAAGTCGTCGTGGTGGATGTTGATTCTGTGAAGTGTGTCCTTGATTCCGGATACGCAGCTTTCAACCACATGTTCAAAGGTTTTGTTCAGCTCTTCGTCTTCACCTTTTTCATATTTCTGGATAAGCTCGCTTACCTTTTCATTTGCGCTTTCGTTTTCTTCAACTTCTTTGTTTGCCAAAAAGTATAGCTTACCGATTTTTTCATCGATTTTTTCGCCTTCCTGCTCTTCGATTTTAAGCCCCATTTCGGTTATTCCGTAAACGATTATGGCGATTTGGCGTCCCATGTCATTTACGTAGTATTGGGTTTCGACTTCACGGCCGGCCAGTTTCAATAGTCTTGCCAGGGAATCTCCGAAAATTGAGTTACGCACATGTCCTATGTGCAATGGACCGTTCGGATTTGCGGAAGTGTGTTCCAAAACGATTTTTTCATCTGTTTTTTCAAGCTGTCCGTAGTTTTCATCCACTCTTTTAAGCAATTCCTTTGAAAATTTGGTATAGTCAATAAAGAAATTAACGTAAGGGCCGAAGTTTTGAACTTTTTCAAATATTTCCGGCACTTCGATTTTGGAAACCAAATCTTCAGCCACGAGATTTGGGGATGTTTTCAGTTTCTTTGTAAGTGCGAAAGCTATTGTACTTGCAAGGTCACCTAATTTAGGGTCTGGTGGAAATTCCAATCGGAAGTTCCTGTCTATCTCTTCATCATATTGATCTAATGCTTTGTTTAAAGCATCAATAGCTTGTTTTTCAATTTCAAAATACATTAACTCACCTTTATAATAATTATAATCCTCTTAACCATAATGAAAGATTACCGATATATGGAATAACGATAGGAGTGTCTCCCCATGTAAGAACCCTCGATTCTATCTGATCAGCGGTTACATAGTACGGATCCGTCCGGTTGTTGTTGTCTCCCTTTATCACATACATTGTCGTGCCGTTTATTTCTGCAATTCTTATAATCCTGTGAATGACAGGCTGGTCAAACCATTCCGCATTATAAACTACAATGTCACCCACTTCAACTTCACTGGCATTAAACTCATGCAATCCAAAAAAATCGGCTTTTTCAATTGCAACGATATCTCCTCTATAGAACACAGGTTCCATACTTCCTGAAACCACCACGTTCAGGTGTTGGGCAAGAATCAGAACCACTACAAGAATGATGGCATATGATGCAATTTCTTTGTAATCTACCATTTTTACACCTTAAAATCTATTTTTCTTTTTAAAAGCCACAGCAAGTGCATTTTCAATAGCATCTGATGTGTCCTGCAAATCTGCCATGCTGTGTGCGCTTGAAATAAAGTTACATTCAAATTGGCTAGGCGGTATAAAGACGCCTTCCTTTAAAAGAGCTCTAAAGTATCTTAAAAACCTTTCGGTATCGGACTTTTGAGCGTCAGCATAATTGTAAACTTCTGCAGGATTCAGGTATATCTGAAACATTGACGCAAGTCCGACGCATTGGATGTTGTACTGCTCATCATCTATTATTGATTCAATGTTTCCTCTCAGGAAATTGCCTTTTCTTTCCAAATCCTTATAGAACTTATCGTCAAGTTGTGATAATGTTGATAATCCTGCCTGGACAGAAATTGGGTTACCGCTGAATGTGCCTGCCTGATAAACCGGTCCCTGAGGTGCAATCAATTCCATAATTTCTCTTTTACCGCAGAAAGCACCCATTGGAAGTCCTCCACCAACGATTTTACCTAATGTTGTCAGGTCGGGAGTGACGCCATAATACTGTTGAGCTCCTCCTCTTGAAGCTCTAAAACCGGTAATTACTTCATCAAATATTAATACAATATCATTTTCTTCTGTGATTTTGCGTACAAACTCTAAAAATCCTGGTTTAGGTTCAATGCAACCGACATTTCCCATAACGACTTCCATTATCAGACATGCAATGTCATCGCCTTGCTTTTCAATCAAATCTGTTAATGCTTCTTCGTCATTGAATGGAACGGACAATGTATTTTTTGTGGTGTCGGTTGGGATACCGGCTGAATCCGGAAGGCATGCGGCACCTGATCCTCCTTTGACCAAAACATAATCGTGAACTCCATGATATGCTCCTTCAAACTTGATGATTTTATCACGTCCTGTAAAGCCACGGGCCAATCTGATAGCGCTCATTGTAGCTTCGGTTCCGCTGTTACAGAATCTCACCATTTCTGCTGAAGGAATTCTGTCGACAACCTCTTTTGCCAGTTTAATCTCATTTTCAGTCGGAGCACCGTAAGCTGTACCCATTGTCAATTGATTGGATACTTCACGCACGACTTTCGGGTCAGCATGTCCAAGTATCAGCGGACCGTATGCAAGACAGTGGTCAATATAGGTATTTTCTTCACTATCGGTTATCTTACAGCCTCCGGCACTTTTAACGAAAAACGGATAAGGCTTAAACGCACGCACCGGGGAGTTGACTCCACCAGGGAAGTACTTTTTGGATTCATTAAATAATTCTTCAGTCATTTTATCACTTATAAATGTTGGATTAATGAGTTTACACAAGCAACTGCTATAGGTGTTCCGCCTTTTGGACCTTCAGTAATGACATTAGGGATATTTGAATTTCTTAAGGCTTCTTTAGAATCTGCAGCTCCTACAAAACCGACAGGAACTCCCACTATTGCCTTAAGGTTAATTTCACCTTTGTCGTATAGATCCATTGCCTCAAAAACAGCTGTCGGAGCATTACCGGAAACAACAATTCCTTCAAAATCGTTTTGGCTTGCATATCTGATTGCAGCGGCAGCCCTTGTAATCTGGTGCTCTTTAGCTATTTTTTTGACTTCCTCATTTTTGATATAACATTCAACTTCGCCTTCATAGCGTGTTATTCCATATTTAACCATGTTAATGTCGGTCAGTATGGTTTCATTGTTTCTCAATGACTTCATTGCCTCATCAACAAAGTCATCACTTATATGGACAAGCTTGGCATATTCAGGGTCAGCTGTTGAGTGAACTATACGCTCTACAATGTCTTTTTCAGCAGGTTTCAAATCTTTAATTTCATCACCTATAAGACCACGGATAATCTCTCTACTTCTATTGGCAATATCGAGGCCTTGTTTAGTTGATGCACCCATAAACATTTGGTCTGTCATATTATAATTATATGTAAAAAAACAGTTAAAATATTTTAGTATTTGACCTCATCATTGAAAAATTATAAAGTGATGATAATATTGTGATAAGCCAGTAAAATTGTTTTCAGTTGAAACTGGCCATTATAAATACTTTATTCACTAATTTACTAGTATGTTAACTATTGAGAAAAATTTAAAAACATATTTGGACTTAATGAAAGATGCTTTCAAAATAGATGACCGAGGTGCCTTTGTGCTGCCCTTTGAGTTGAGACTCAAAGATCAGGAATTCTTGAAGTATTGTCATCTGGATGTTGACTGGAATGTGCCTTCTATATCTGATGAGGATTTGCCGGATGAATTCTGCCAAAAAGTGGTTAATCTAGTTGACCTATTTAGAAGAAAAACCGTCCATCTTCCTTATGAATGCATGCTTTTCTTCGATTATAAAACTGGAGAGATAATATACTGTTTTGTAGAAGATAATCTTGATGGAAGAATTACGAAAGAAATATACGAAATTTATTTTGAAGGCAAAAATGTGGCAAGCATCCATAATCATCCCAAAGGGTTTTTGTCAGCTCCTTCAGGTAAAAATTTCCAGATATTGGAAATGGAAAATGAAGATTATGAGTTAATCTGTGGCTATGATGAATTTTGGATTTTGGAAGCAAATGGAGTTTTTGAGAAGGAGATTGTTGAGGAAATTAGAGGAAAAGCAAAATTATTTTATTTTCATTCTATTCATTTTAAAAATGATGAAAGTAAAGTATATGGTGATTCTTTGTTAAAATATATAAATAATAAAGTCAAAAATAATATTAAATTAACTAAAGTGAGGTATCATTAACATGTCACCAGAAAAAGTTACAATTATTGATAGGGATGGTTGGGATCCTATTG
>JAFUBV010000086.1 GCA_017460025.1 Methanobrevibacter sp.
TGCTTAAAAGCAAACTAAGCAGAAGCATACATGAAATCGGATGGGGAAAACTAATCGAAATGATACGATATAAAGCACAATGGTATGGCAGAGAATTCGTACAAATCGACAGATGGTTCCCATCAAGTAAAAAATGCTGCATCTGTGGTGAAATAAATCATAACTTAGGTCGTGACGAAAGAGAATGGGAATGCCCACACTGCCACACACCATTATTAAGAGATTTAAATGCAGCAATAAACATTTTAGATGAAGGTCTACGCGCCGCTGGTTCATCGGTGCCAAGCTTAGTAGATTTCATACATATACTACCACAAAAATACTTAAAAAATATCTTAAGTAGTCACAAAATAGAAACTATATGTATGGCCTAAGAATCTCTGGCTTCTACAAGCCAGAGAGGTTCAACTTTGATGGGTTTCGTAATAGTTTTCAATAGCTGCCTGAAGACCATCAGCCGCAAGGTTTGAACAGTGCATTTTGACTGGTGGAAGTCCATCCAATTCTTCAGCTACATCATTACGAGATATTTGTAAAGCCTCATCCAATGTTTTTCCGACAGCAATTTCAGTAATCATACTGCTGGTAGCAATAGCTGCACCACAACCGAATGTCTGGAAAGAAATGTCAGTAATTTTATCATCATCAACTTTGATGTAAATTGTCATTAAATCTCCACAGGTTGGGTTTCCTACTTGGCCAACACCATCTGCGTCTTCCATCGGTCTACAGTTTCTTGGGTTTGCAAAATGATCCATTACTTTTTCACTATAATCCATATTAACCACTCCTATTTTCTTCCTACAATAGCATTATAATCTAATTCATTATTCCATAAAGGTGACATTTTTCTTAATCTTTCAACAGATTGAGCAATAGCATCTACAAATTCATCAATATCAAAAGCATCGCTTTCCGGAGCAAGGGATATTCTTAAAGAACCATGAACATCTACCGGATCAAGTCCTAATGCTGTTAGGACAGGTGATGCTTCAAGAGTTTTTGATGAACAGGCAGAACCTGTTGAAGTCTGATATCCTTTAGAATCTAAAAGAAGTATTAATGATTCACCTTCAATAGCTTTAAAACGGAAATTAATTACATTTGGTAATCTTTGGTCTCTGTCACCATTCAAATAGGATTCTGGAATAGTGTCTAAAACTTTTTCGATTATTTCATCTCTGATTTTGGATAATTTTTCTGCATGTTCGTCTAATTGACTACAAGCAAGTTCAGCTGCTTTTCCAAATCCAACAATACCTGCAACATTTTCAGTACCTGATCTAATTCCTCTTTCCTGACCTCCACCATGGATAAGAGGAATTAATCTGACACCTTTTTTAATATATATTGCACCAACACCTTTTGGACCATTGATTTTATGTGAAGATAAGGACAATAAGTCGATATTCTGTTTTTCAACATCAACTTCAACTTTTCCAAAAGTCTGAACTGCATCAGTGTGGAATAAGATTTTATTCTCACGAGCAATTTTACCTATTTCTTCAATAGGCTGTAAAGTACCAATTTCATTATTTCCATGCATGATGGTAATTAATATTGTTTCAGGAGTAA
>JAFUBV010000087.1 GCA_017460025.1 Methanobrevibacter sp.
AAAAGGTTGAGTTTCTTCGTATTCCTTTTTAATGGATTCCAAAACAGGCATGTGTTTTTGAACCCATTCAATTTTCCTAACACCTTCAGGTGCAAGAGACATATCTTTAACCTTACTCATAAAAAATATCTCCTTAACGATTAATTATAATACATTTTATCAATCATTTTAAATATAAGTTACCCATTTAAAAAAATATTAATTTTTAAAAAAAATAGCAAAATACATTAAAAAAAGCAAAACTTTAAATGTAACTATTAACTAAAATATGTATGTTATATATGCCGGGGTGGCTCAGCTGGTTAGAGCGCACGGCTCATAGGGTATAAAAGCAGTGCTCTGACTAATACCTGGGATACCGTGAGGCCACGGGTTCGAATCCCGTTCCCGGCATACTTAAATCCCAGGTATATCTTTTAAATAACTATTTTTACTAATTTTCAAATCATAACATTTAATAAACTTATTTTAAAAAAATATTCTTGTTAAGCAATTGAGGGTAGTAAATGTTATATAATAAACTTGGAAAAAGTGGGTTAGAAGTTTCAAGACTTGGTTTTGGAGCAATGAGGCTGCCAACAAAAGATTCCAATGACAATATTGATGAAACCGAAGCTTCTAAAATGCTCACATATGGAATTGAAAACGGAATTAATTTAATTGATACCGCTTATCCTTACCACAGCAAAGAACTTGACGGTAACGGAAACAGCGAAAGATTTATAGGAAACTTTTTAAACGAAAACAGTTACCGGGATGAAATAATCCTTTCAACCAAATCACCCTCCTGGCTAATGGAAAAAAGAAGTGATTTTGATTATTATCTTGACATTCAGCTTGAAAAGCTCAAGACAGATTACATTGATATTTATATGCTTCATTCATTGACTGAGCCTGACTGGTACAAGGTTAAGGATTTGGATGTTTTGGACTTTTTGGACGACTGTCTCAGCAGCGGAAAAGTAAAGCATGTCGGATTTTCATCACATATCGAAGTGGACTACCTGATAGAAATCTTGGATGAATATCCCAAATGGGAAGTTGTCCTGACCCAAATGAACTATCTTGATGAATATTACCAGTCAGGAGTTATGGGTCTTGACTATTTAAAGCAGGTTAATGTCGGAAGCATGATTATGGAGCCTCTCCGTGGAGGAAGATTAGTCAATAATATCCCAACAGAAGTCCAGAAATTATGGGATATGGCTGAAGTTAAAAGAACTCCTGTCGAGTGGGCACTCCAATATCTATGGAACAGGGATGATGTTGACTGTGTTTTAAGCGGAATGACCAGTCTGGAACAGGTTAAAGACAACATCAAAATAGCTTCAACAATAGACGAAATCAGTGAATACGATCAGGAACTGATAAGAGAAGTTGCAAGAACCTACAGGACATTTTTAGGAAATGACTGTACAAGATGCGGATATTGCATGCCCTGTCCTCATGGCGTTGACATCATTAACTGCCTGACAGAATATAACATTGCACATATGATGAATGACCCTAAAGCCAGCGCTATGCAGTATTTTTCATTGATTGACGATGATTCGAGAGCTGACAGCTGTATTGACTGTAAGGAATGCCTTCCGTTTTGTACTCAAATGTTGAATATTCCTGAAGAGCTTCAAAAAGTATATGAATACTTCGGCAGCGAATTTGATCATTTTTAAGGTGAAAAAAATGCCAACAAGATATATAGGTGACGGATACTGGGAAATTGCATCAAGACAGATGAGCATTGTAACGAGAAGTCAGCAGCAAAGATTCAAGGATGCCAAAATTACAGTGATAGGCTGCGGAGGCATTGGAGGCCAGACCATTGAAATGCTTGCAAGAATGGGTGTTGGAAAGCTTATTGTTGTTGACGAAGATGCTTTTGACATTTCAAATTTAAACAGACAGACCTTGGCAACATTAAGCGATGTTGGCCTTGACAAAAGCACTGTTGCAGCAGACAAAGTCAGACTGATTAATCCGTACGTTAAAATAACAAATTTTAACGAACATGTGGATGAAACCAATATTGATAAAATCATTTCAGATTCAGATATTGTGATTGATGCGCTTGATAATGTATTGACAAGAGTTATCGTATCAAGAAAGGCAAAGAAAAAAGGAATTCCATACATTCATGGTGCAATCCATGGTACATTAGGACAGATTACAGTATTTTTACCTGATGGCGAAAAGACATATGAAGAGATGTTCAATCTGCCTTCTTTTGGAAAGGAACTGAGCGAAGATGTTATTGAAGATTTAAAGAATGTGACATCAGGCGTTCCCCCAGTTATCGGACCAACACCTAATTTAGTTGCTTGTCTTGAAGCAATTGAAGCATTTAAAATCATAACGGGTGTGGGAAAAGTTACATCCGCTCCAAAAATTTTAACTTTTGATTTGCTGGATTTGTCTTCATTCTCTTTAGAAGAGATTTAGACATTTTACTACTTTTTTCTTATTTTTTTATATGTAATATTAAACAAAATGATATAAATTATTAAAAAATCTAAACAAAAATTATATGAATTTTAATAATGTTATATCTTATTATATTATAAAATACAAAATAACAAATATCTTATAGATTTTATTCAAAAGATTTATATAATATGAGATGGAAAAATTTTTTTAAATAGGAATATATTTTCCGATGAAAAAACTTATTATTAAATTAAATAAATGGAGTATGATTTAATGGCAGACATCAGTGAAGAAAAAATACAAGCTATGAGCGAACAGATGAAAGAAGATAATATCAAATTTATCCGTTTACAATTTGTAGACATTAACGGAACAGTAAAAAATATCGTTATTCCATTTAATGGCGAAGATTTAGCAGAATTATTCAATGAAGGAATGTTATTTGACGGATCTTCAATTGCAGGATTCGTAGGAATTAATGACAGTGATTTGGTCTTAAAACCAGATATTAACACTTACTCAAGACTTTCATGGAGACCTGAAGAGTCTGCAACATGCAGATTCATTTGTGACGTATGGACTCCTGAGAAAAAGCCTTTTGCAGGAGACCCTAGAGGAGTGCTTAAAAGATCACTATCCCACATTGCAGAAATGGGATTGCAATATAACATCGGACCGGAACCTGAGTTTTTCATTGTAGATATTGATGAAAACGGATATCCTATGCCTTATGACCAGGCAGGTTACTTTGATGTTGAGCCTTTGGACAAAGGTCCTGACTTCAGAAGGGAATTGACATTAAACCTGGAAGAGCTTGACTTTGAAGTGGAAGCTTCTCACCACGAAGTAGCTCCGGGACAAAACGAAATTGCATTTAAATTTAAAGATGCTTTAAAAACTGCAGACGCAGTCATCACATTCAAACAGGCAATTAAAGCAATTGTAGATAATATGGCAACCTATGACCAGCTCGACTACAGAGTAACATTCATGCCAAAACCATTCTTCGGAGTGAGCGGCAGTGGTATGCACTGTCACCAGTCAGTATTTAAAGGAGACAAAAACTTGTTTTCAGACCCAGATTCTGAAACAGGACTTTCAAAAGATGCTATGCACTTTATGGGCGGATTATTAAAACATGCTCCTGCAATAACTGCTGTTACAAACCCTATTGTAAATTCATATAAGCGTTTAGTGCCTGGTTATGAAGCACCTGTTTACAGAGCATACGGTTTTAAAAACAGATCAACTTTAATTAGAATCCCTGCAGCACGTGGAAAAGCAACACGTATTGAATATAGGGCGCCGGACCCAGCATGTAATCCATATCTTGCATTTGCAGTAATGTTAGAAGCTGGTGTAGACGGTATTGTCAATAAGATTGATCCGGGCGAACCAACTGAAATTAACATTTATGAATTGAATGAAGAAGAAAGAGAAGCAATGGGAATCAAAGTGTTACCTACCAGTTTATGGGAAGCATACCATTCCCTTGAAGAAGACCCACTCATATTAGGAGCTTTAGGAAGTCACGTCAGTGAAAAATTCCTGGAACTCAAATATAAAGAATGGGACGAATACAGAGTACAGGTATTCGGATACGAACAAAGAAAATATTTAGATATCTAATCTAAATATTAATTTTTATTTTTTACATTTAATTTGGAGCTAATTTTATGTCAGAATCAGAACGTCGAATGATAGAAATTCTAAGAATATTGAACAAGCAAGACAAAGCAACAGGCTCAAAATTAATAGCTGATGAACTAAAAGAGAAGGGGTTTAATTTAGGTGAACGTGCCGTAAGATACCATATGCAAATTCTTGATGAAAAAGGTTATACTGAGCGAATGGGGTATTCTGGAAGGCGAATAACTGATTTGGGACGTGAAAAACTAGAAAAAGGACTGATTTATGACCAGGTGGATTTTATCTATTCAAAATTTGAAGAATTGATATATCTAACTAACTTTAACTATATGGCCAGACAAGGAAATGTCGTTGTTAATACGTCAACCATTTATAATGAAGAAAGCTATAATATAATAAAAGATATTTTTTCAAGTGGTCTTTCTGTGAGCCCTTACGTTAATTTAAATAGGGTCGGAACTGATGGTGACATGGAGATAAAAACCATATGCGGAACGACAATAGATGGAATCCTACTGAACGAAGGAATCGCATCCCAGCCATTATATGGAGGATTATTGAAAATTGAAGATAACCATCCAATAGCTTTTAAAGAGTTAATTTCATACAAAAAAACATCAATAACACCACTTGATGCATTTGTTGTTCCTGAAATGACATCAGTACTTGATGTGGTGAATGACGGAACAGGATACATTCCAGCCAACTTCAGATTAATACCTAGTGTCGGAAGACAAAAAACAATAGAAATATTGAAAAAATTAAAGGAAATCGGTATT
Organism: Methanobrevibacter sp.; assembly: GCA_017460025.1. Taxonomy (GTDB): domain Archaea; phylum Methanobacteriota; class Methanobacteria; order Methanobacteriales; family Methanobacteriaceae; genus Methanocatella. The sequence goes on from JAFUBV010000087.1 coordinate 4,854, forward strand.
AACGGAACAATAGCCCTTTCTGAAGATGGAGAAAACATATTGGGATTGCCTGTTAATAAAGGAATGATTGGGCTTGCAATAATAGGCGGAATAACACCATTTTGTGCAGTCCAGGAATTAGGCTATGACATAGACATTAAAATCGGTGAAGAATTGGAGAATTTTGAAAAATTAAAACCGATTGTGAATAATATGGATCATAAACTAAAAAGAAGTCCGAATAATGATGATTCAAAAATTCCATTCATTTTATCAAAATCCTGGAATTTAATCCAACAGGTCAACTTTGATGTTAAAGAAGAAAAGGGAGATATTGTCGCCAATATTTCATACCTTAAAAAAGAAGACATGGATTCTGCAATAGATATAATGAAAGAAAGCTATGAATCAGATAAAAAACATATTAACCCACATTATCAGATTGTATCTCATCCGTCAGATGAGGAGAAATCAGGCATAGCTACAGTATGCAGTTTAAGCATTGACGGATTATTGGTCAATAACGGAATCAAATCCACTCCAAAATATGGAGGTTTGCTTGAATTAACAGAACCTGCATTATTTATCGATTTAATATCATACAGCGGTTCATCACTTGATCCTCATAAAATATTTATTGCGAAGGATCTGACATCAAGTACCAAAAATG
>JAFUBV010000088.1 GCA_017460025.1 Methanobrevibacter sp.
ATGATGCAGATATCAGCTTCAGAAGTTCTTGCAGAGCAGGACAATGCGGATCTTGTGGAATTTTATTTAATGGTAATGGTGCGCTTGCTTGCCAAAAGGAAATCAAAAATAATGCAAGAATAGAGCCATTACGTTTTCCAGTTATTAAAGACTTGATTGTCGATAGAAGCGGAATAGAAAATAAAGTAAAGGATTTACAATTGAATTTGCATTCTGAAAATAAGAATGAATTGGATGAATCCATAACTAAAGATGATACTGCCGAAACCAAAAAAGTCAGAAGCTGCATTGAATGCTATTCATGTCTTTCAACATGTCCTGTTGTTAATTTTGCAACTGCAGAGTTTGGCGGACCATATATAATGAGATATATTTCCAAATTTGAATCTGACCCTCGTGAAGAGTTTAATCGTATTAAAGAAGGTTTGGATGAAGGATTATACAATTGTACCAGCTGCGGAAAATGTCTTGCAGTGTGTCCTAAAAACATCAATACATTTGGCGATGCTATCGAAAAAATGAGAGCAATTGCATGCTCTGAAAGCTTAGGTCCGTTGCCTGAGCATGTCGCATTCAATGACAATGTCAAAACAACGGGCAGGTCAGTCAGCTGTAACGGCGAAAGTTTCATCAGCCAAGTCGACAATTATAATGGATCTAATGTAGCATTGTTTACAGGATGTATGCTTGATAATAAAATGCAAAATATAGGACATAGCCTGCTTAAGGTTCTTGAAGCAAATGACATTAAAATTGATATTCCCGAAGGACAGGTCTGCTGCGGATCACCGCTTTTAAGAACCGGACAGACTGAACTCATTCAAAGTTTGGTTGACAAGAACAAAGAGATATTCAAGGATTATGATACTGTTATCACATTATGTTCCGGCTGTGGTTCTACACTTAAAAATAATCACCCTCAATTCGGTTCAAAGCTTAATGTGATGGACATCAGTGAATTTTTGGTTGATAAACTTGATGTAAGCAAAATGAAAGAAGTTGATATGAAAGTCACTTATCATGACCCTTGTCATTTAGGCAGAGGACAGGGAATTAAAGACCAGCCTAGAGAAATTATAGAAATGATTCCAGGCGTGGAATTTAAAGAGATGCTTTATCCTTGCCAATGCTGCGGTGCAGGTGGCGGAATAAAATCCGGAAGACCAGAAATAGCGCTTGAGCTTTCAAAAGCAAAAGCTGAAATGATTAAAGATACTGGTGCTGATGCAGTTATTACTATTTGTCCATTCTGTCAACGCAACCTCCAGGATGGATTGAATGACATTGATGAAGAAAATGTGAAAGCAATGCACATTTTAGAATTATTAGAAAAATCTTATGAATAAAATTATTTGGAGTTGATTACTATAGGAGATACAGCTGTAAGTGAACAGAAAGTTGTTGAAACAACACATATCAATTCACCGGAAGAAGATAAAAAAGCTGAGAAAAAATCAACTTCAACAAAAAAAGCAAAATCCCGAGGCCAATCTTTAGCAATTAAAGATTTACAGCAACAACCTAAAAAAGAGGAAACAGAACTGGATTTATTTAAAAGCAACATATACATCGTTTTTGTTGAATGCGAAACTCCTGGAAACATTGGATTTCTTGCAAGAACAATGGCTAACTTCGGATTAAAAAATTTAGTGTTGATAAATCCACCTACACTGACTCCAGAAGCTTATTATCAAGCAACACACGGCAAATATATTGTTGAAAATGCCCTGGTTTATCCCAGTTTGGATGAATTTTACCAAGCAAAAAGGATTGATTTTAAAATTGCATCAACTGGTATTGCTGGAGGAAGCTATAATTTATCAAGAATACCTATCAAGCCAGAACAATTGGCTGAAAGCATTAATATCAATAATAACATTGCAATATTGTTTGGAAGAGAAGGAGATGGCCTGACAAATAAGGAAATAGAAAACTGTGATATATGCGTATCCATTCCAACTGATCCGACATACCCTATATTAAATATTTCACATGCTGCAGCCATCATATTTTATGAATTATTTAAAAATAAACATGAATACGCTGTAGAGGGACTTGAAGAAAGTACTGCTCTTGAAAAAGAATATTTAATCAAGGATATGGTGGAACTGATTGATAAACTGGATATTCCAGACCATAAAAAGAAAACTGGATTGAAATCATTTAAAAATATTATAAATAGAGCATTTATCACAGGCAGAGAAGCACATACCCTAAAAGGTATTCTTAGACGATTAAAAATGAAAATGGAGTAAGCATGAGAAAAATAAGTTTTGCAGAAATAAGCATATTTGTTGTGAATAGAATTTTCAATTGGAGATTCTGGATTGCTGAGCTAACGAAAAAGTCAAAAATAGCTAAAAAAGTAATCAATAAAATGCTATTTGAAAAGGACGACGTTGTCATTATCTCAAATACAATTACAATTAATGAAAAAATAGAAGGTGAAGCATCAGAATTTTTACCAACAGATGTGATTAAGGAAGTTATCAAAAAATGTGATGACATTGTTATAATGGATAGTTGCCTATGCAGAACATCCAATAATTGTGAAGACTATCCGCAAGATATCGGATGCATATTTTTAGGCCCTACAAGCAGAAAAATTCCAAGAGCAATTTGTCATGAGGCAAGTGTTGAAGAGGCATTGAAACATGTTGATGATGCGGATGCTGCAGGCTTAAGCCATATTATCGGAAGAAATAAAATAGATTCAGTATGGATGAACGTAAGGCCTGGCGAAGGACTGTTAACAATATGCCACTGCTGCCCATGCTGCTGTCTGTGGAAAGTTGTACCTAATCTGCACGACGATATCTCCGAAAAAATCTATAGATTAGATAATTTGAGTGTCACATACAATGAAGAGAACTGTAAAAACTGCCTGAAATGTTTGAAAGGCGCCTGCATGTTTGATGCCATCAGTCTGGAATATGGTAAAATATCAATTAATCAGGACAAATGCAGAGGATGCGGACTTTGCGCCAATGCATGTAAATTTAATGCTATTAATATAAATTATAATGAAAAAACTATTGACGGAGTTGTTAATAGAGTTTACAACCTAATTGAAGAATAAAATTAATTATGTGATAAAATGGCAATATTAAGTGATAAGACTATTAAAGAATATCTGGACGAGGGAAAAATCGTTATTGACCCCCTTTTAGATGAAAAACAAATCCAGCCATCTTCTGTGGATATGAGATTAGGAGATGAATTTAAAGTATTTAAAGTGATTAGAAAAGCATATATTGACCCTAAAGATGAGGAAGACATTGCATCTTACATGGAATCAAGTACAGTTAAAGAAGGTGAGGCATTCATAATTCATCCTAATGAATTCGCTTTAGCTACAACCTTGGAATATGTTAAAGTTCCTGATGACCTTGTAGCTCGTGTAGAAGGCCGTTCAAGTATGGGAAGACTTGGTGTTACAATGCATGTTACTGCAGGATTTATCGATCCGGGATTTGAAGGTAAGATTACACTTGAAATATCAAATATCGGTGCTATGCCTGTTGCCCTTTATCCTGGTCAAAGAGTATGCCAAATTGTTTTTGAAACAATGACAACCCCATCAGAGATACCTTACGGACATCCTGATAGAAATAGTAAATATATGGGACAAGTTAGTCCTGAAAGCAGTAGAGTTAAATTAGATTATGAATTAAAAAAATAAATGGAAGTTAATATTTATGAATCATGACAAAATGACAAATATCAGTGCGAAAAGAGGATTTTTATGGCCATCATTTGAAATATATTCTGGAGTTTCAGGATTTACGGATTATGGTCCGCTAGGAGCAAGCCTAAAAAACAACATCATGCAGAAATGGAGAAAACAGTATGTTTCCGGTGAAGGATTTTATGAAATAGAAGGACCTACCGTAATGCCAAAAGAAGTTCTCAAAGCATCCGGTCACGTTGATAATTTTACAGACCCTATGACAAAATGTGAAAGCTGTGGGGAAGTTTACAGGGCAGACCATATTATAGAAGAGGCAATTGGTCAGGATGTGGAAAGCCTTAAAAACAGCGAAATGGACAAAATTGTAGCTGAAAACAATATTAAATGTCCTGAATGTGGAGGAGATTTGGCTAATATCTGGGATTACAACTTAATGTTTAAAACCCAGATTGGAGCTAAAGGAAACAAAGTAGGTTACATGAGACCTGAAACCGCACAGGGAATATTCATCTTATTCAAACGTCTTGAAAGATTCTTTAGAGGAAAACTTCCATTCGGTGCTGTTCAACTTGGAAAAGCATACAGAAATGAAATATCTCCAAGACAGGGTGTTATCAGGTTAAGGGAATTTACCCAAGCTGAAGCAGAAATATTTTTAGACCCTGAAGATAAGACAACACCAAATTTCGCTCAAATAGAAAATGAAATATTAAGATTGAATTCACAGGAAGTTCAGGAAAATGATTTGGAACCTTTAGAAATCACTGCACGTGAAGCACTTGATAAAGGAATTGTAGCTAATGAAATGTTGATTTACCAATTATACTTAGCCCGCAAATTCCTGAATGAAATCGGAATTCCTAATGATGCATTAAGATTCCGTCAGCATTTGGCTGGGGAAATGGCCCATTATGCTCTTGACTGTTGGGACGTTGAAGTTAAAACCGACAAATACGGATGGGTTGAAATTATCGGAATAGCAGACAGAGGAGATTATGACTTATCTTCACACTCCAAATTCAGTAATGATGAATTATATGTCTTCAAAGAATATGATGAACCTAAAAAAGTTCAAAAAACAGTTGTTAAACCTAACTTATCCAAATTCGGACCAATATTTAAAGGAGATTCACCTAAAGTGAAACAGGCTATTGAAGAAGCAGACCCTCAAGAAATTATCTCCGCATTGGAAAGTGATGGAAAATATGTTATTGAACTAGACAAATCCTATGAAGTGGATAAGGAATTGCTCATCATTGAAGAAGTGGAAGAGGACGTTACCGGAGAAAAAATTATTCCTCACGTAATTGAACCTTCATTCGGTATTGACCGTATTGTTTATTCCGTTTTATTACATTCATTTACAGAAACTGAAGGAAAAGATTACTTCAAGTTTGCAAAATCCGTTGCTCCAGTTCAGATTGGAGTATATCCTCTAGTTAAAAAAGACGGACTTCCGGAAATTGCTACTGAGTTAAAAAATACATTAAGAGAAGCAGGTTTCACTGTTGAATATGATGAAGGAAATACAATCGGTAAAAGATATGCCAGAGCTGATGAAATTGGTATTCCACTTGCTGTGACTGTAGATTATGAAACAAAAGATGATAATATGGTTACTGTAAGAGATAGGGACACTGAAGCTCAGGAAAGAATTTCCATTGATGAATTAGTAGAATACATTGAAAAATATTATAAATGAGTTCAATACTCATTTAACATATTTTCCTTTTTAAAATTTTTAAATAACTCATTCGCCCAATTAATGCAATTTTTATTGGCGGATATCAGGATTCTGTTTTGATCAAAAACACCATCCTCTCTGAAAAATCCTAAAATCATTTTTTTATCGGTACATATCAAAAGAAAATAATCTGTTCCCTCACCATTAAAATAGTCAATTTTTAAGTTATTTTTTATCTCCAAATTTTTCACAAGTGTCTCCCTTATATCAAATGGGGACATCAAATGAACTGGCCTGTTTTTTGATGCCAATTTATTAAACTGCCTATTGAATTCATCATATGAAAATGGCAATATCGCTTGAACTGAATACGCACGTTTAAGGGCATTTTCAATAATTTCATATGTTTTATACACATCCAATCCATTAGACACAATCAAATGAATATCCTTTAAATGATGAAAAGCAAACATGGAATCAACAGGTATTGAGTCAACATTATGATTTAAAATTATTGGAGAAATATTATCCAAAAGTATCATCAGCTCATCCAATTCAAACAGGTTACCAATACATATTCTCATTGAATTGGATAAGACATAAGAATTTTTTTCCCAATGAATGGAACCGTCCAGCTCCAACTTATGAATAGTGTTTGATATTGCACTGTAATTGAGTTTCGTTTTATAATTGATTTCTTTCATATCCATTGAAGATTCGTATAAAGTCTTTAGTATTTTCAAGCGGATCATTGATTTCGGCATGAATTTCAAATCCTCTTCGATTAATTCATAGTTTTTTATTGTTTGTGAAATTTCGTTCATAATTTCTACCACCAGTATTACGTATCCTAGTATTTATAATACTTTGAATATAAAATCTAAGCAAGTGCGACTAAGCACACAATCGCACTTGCAAAAAGTATTTAAATCATTACTTCAGCCAAGAAAATCTTTTAATATAAAAGCAACATAACAATTAACTGAGAGTTTAATTTGAAAAGTGATTGAAATGATAGACACACATATACATGCCGATGCAAGGGAATAGGGACAAGCATGAGTGCATAATCAGTTATCGGCTATCTGAACTGGATAAACACAATAAGTCAATCGCAAATGAAAGAATAAAGAGCATCTTATGGAGTTTTTCCGAATTTAAGTCGTACCTTTGTACGCACAT
>JAFUBV010000089.1 GCA_017460025.1 Methanobrevibacter sp.
GCTCAGCAGCAACCGCTAATGCTTATGGTCTTGCTAATATAACAATCGGTTATTTTGATATTATTTTAGCTTATATTGTAGCTATATTAGTATCCATTATAATTGCATTAATTTTAAGGGTTCCGTTAATGCCTTCTAGCAGGTATTCATTTGATGTTAGTGCAATTTATCCAACTCCAATTATTGCAATTGGCGTTTTATCATTCTTTTTGGTTTTAAATTACACTTTTGCATTTAATGGACTTTTACTTGCTGTAATTATTGGTATTTGTTCTGGTTTATTTGTGAAATATTTATTTGGTTATATATTTCCGTCTCCAGAAGAGGGGGAGGATGTAAATGAATGAGATAATAGGTATTATACTTGCAACAATTATCTGTTGGCTAAATTTTGTAATTGTTGATACTTATTTCGGTCTTCCGGAACAGCCTGGTGTTGAAGGGGCTCGCATTATAGGTGAATCAATTAAGAAGAGAAATGGTGATATTGCTGGTGGATTTTTCCAGGGAAACATTCTATGTTCTCCTGATGCGTCTGCAGGTACATTAATAGCATCTATCGGATATTTGCTTTTGGGTATTCCTGGAGGTATCATTGCAGCATTTTTAGTATTTATTGGAAATAGATTATGTGCTGATCCGGGTTATGCAGGAACTGTGGGGTCATTAACTGCTACTTTACTTATTTTTATTTTCTCATTTGTTGGATTAACTCCAGAAATGTTCATTGTAGGTATGGTAATCGCAATATTGACTATCCAAGGTATTGATCAAGTTAGGGCATCTATCATTCTTGGTAAGATAGCTGATAAGTTTAATAGGCATGCTGAGGAGTGATGAATATGTATGTGGAAATTATTGGCATAATTTTAATATTCGTTTCTTTAAGGGCATTAATTACTAAAAATAGGGCAGAAAGATTATTATATTTAAATGTCATTGGATTTGGTGTTTCTGCTCTCATTGCATTGGTTATCAATACTCCTTTCGCTCTTATTGTTGCAGCAGCATTCTTTATCTGTTCCACAATAAGTGCAAATGCAATCGCATACACTTTAAACAGATTGGATGAAGAAATACTTTTGGATGGAGAGGATTAGTATGGAGTTCATTGTTTCTATTATAGCGATTGCTTTGATGGTTATAGGTGCTTTAGGTATAATATTGCTTAAAAAACCTATGGATAAGATCATAATGTTTTCTATCCTTGATGCAGGATTTCTGTTGACTGTAGTCCTATTTAAATATTTGGATGTGGCTTTATTTGTTGCTCTGTCAGGTCCTTTATCAACTTTGGTCTTTATCATGTCTATTGTTAAAATAAAAGAGATTAGATCTAAAAAAGTAGAAAGTGGTGAGTTACATGATTGATGTTCAGTTATTTTTCTATTTTGGAATTGTTCTGGCTATTGTGGGCAGTCTGGCTACTGCATGGGGTCCTGGAGTTAAAGATCCTATTGTTAGAACATTCAATACTGAAGTGGCTTCAATTGGAGTTTGTTTGGTATTATTATCATATAATCATGTTTTGGCATTATTAACATTGGTTGCCACTACTGTTGTAATTACTTTAATTTTATTTAGAGCTATTATTCGTTTAGAAGAAATGGGGGCAGATGTATGAGAATAGGTCAAATCTGGAATAAGTTGGCTAATCCAAAAAATGTTCCTAGATTATTCGCTTTCTGTTTAGGAATTATTTTGATTGTAGGTTTTGTTGTTCCTATGGCTTTAAATCCTGATCAATTATATACAAGGCCGGCTCCTCAAGAACAAATTGATGAAGGTCTTTCAATAGCACCTTATGATAGAGGAGGTGTTGTTTTAAAAGAACCTGGAAACATCAAGCCTCAGTATCCTGAAAATGCTGCGGAATTGGGTATGATAACTGCATACATGTCTCCGTTGGCCGAGTGGATATCATCCGTATCTCCATATTTCGGAACGTCAATTTATTCATCTCCTGGTGGACTTGTAGATGAAATATTGTACTACACTAGAGGTTTCGATACGATTTTAGAATCTTCTATACTGATGATGGCATTCATTATTGCTTCATGGCTAACTGTAAACTATACGATGAATAGAAGAGATATTGAAAAGGATATTAAAAAAGCAGCTAATGATTCTGCCCGTGTTGCTCATGAAGTAAAAGTTAATGATGAAAAAGCTAGAGCTAAACAATTAAGGAGGGATAACTGATGGTATTGATTCCTGCTTATGTTCCTAGTGAATTCATTTCTATGTATCTGACTGCAATTTATGCGGGATTGATTGTTGGTTTTATCGGATCAATGGCAATAGCAATGAGAAGGGAAGAGATTCATATTCTTATATTGACAGATTTGATTGGTCTTGCCATGATATTTGTTGTTTCTGCTGTTGGAACCGATTTGGCTGAAGCATTGATTCTGCCTGGTTTGGTAGTTGAACTGGCTGAGACTTTAGCGATTTCAGAAATTTTAATCTCAAGGGAAATGCATAAAATCGATGCAAATCCAAGAGCTAACTTAAACAAGTCAACATCCCTGTTTCCTCAACCATTTGCTCTGGATATGGAAATAATGACTACTGCTCCTAATTTCATTGCATTAGTGTTAATTGCATATGGAATATTTTTAACCGGATTTACCGGTGGTGCAGTTGCTGGTGGAGGAATTGTACTATATGCTTTATCTAAAAAAGCAAGAGGACTTCCTGTATTGGTAATCGATGGCTTAGCTGGAGTTAGTGGAATTGCATGGTGTTTATGGATTATAGGATTCGCATTATTCTTTGTTTCCCCTAGCTTATGGTTACTTAGTTTATTCTTGGCAGCTTGTGGTTTATTATTAAAAGTAGCTTCAAAAGTTGGTTTAATTGGACTACTTATGAGAGAGGATATTGATAAGGAGTAGTGATGTGTTATGGATTTTGTTACGCTTGGAGGAAATTTATTAGGCACAATATCACTTGGAGATATTGTATTATATCTTACACCCCTTAATTTGTTCTTATTTGCAGTAATGCTTATATTCACGTTACTGATTGCAATCAGTAAAACTGAAACACAGGTGGAAGCTACATTCAACAAGCTTTCCAATACAAATGTTAC
>JAFUBV010000090.1 GCA_017460025.1 Methanobrevibacter sp.
AGATATTAAAGTTCCCATAGCAAAACCGATAATAGGACAAGAAGAAATCGATAATGTGGTTGAGGTTTTGAAATCTGGAATGATTGCTCAAGGCCCGAAAGTTTCAGAATTTGAAAAAGAATTTGCATCATGGGTTGATGCAGATTATGGTGTTGCAACCAATTCCGGTACTGCAGCATTGCATGTTGCTTTGCTGGCTGCGGGCATTGGTGCGGGTGATGAGGTAATCACTACTCCATTCACGTTCATTGCAAGTGGAAATTCCATAGTTTACACCGGAGCAAAACCTGTATTCGGAGACATTGATTTAAAAACCTACACTCTCGATCCGGAAACTATTGAACCATTAATCACGGATAAAACAAAAGCCATAATGCCTGTTCAGCTTTATGGTCAGTCCGCAGAGATGGATGCAATCTGTGACATTGCTGAAGACCATGATTTGCTTGTAATTGAAGATGCTGCTCAGGCTCACGGTTCAACATTCGACGGTAAAAAGGTAGGTAGTTTAGGAGACATGGCTTGTTTCAGTTTCTATCCGACTAAAAACATGACAACTTCTGAAGGCGGAATGATTACCACCAATAACGAAGAGCTTGTTGAAGAGGCACATATTTTCAGAGCTCACGGATCACGTGTCAAATACCACCATGACGATATTGGTTACAATTTCAGAATGACAGACATTTCAGCAGCAATAGGTCTTGCACAGTTAAAAGTAATCGACGGATTCAATGAAAAAAGGGCCGAAAATGCAGCTTACTTGAATGATGGTTTGGATGATATTGACGGAGTAATCACTCCTTATGCAAGAGAAGGCTCAACACACGTATATCACCAATATACAATAAGGGTTGAAAAAGGAAACAGGGATGACTGGATTGATATATTAACTGAAGAAGGAATTGGAACTGGTGTTCACTATCCAATACCATTATACAATCAGCCTATTTATCAGAAATTAGGATTTGATGGAAACTGTCCAAACGCTGAAACGGTAGCAAACAGCGTAATTTCCCTGCCGGTCCATCCGTCATTAACAAATGATGATTTGGATTTGGTAATTGAAGCAGTTAAGACTGCTTCTAAAAAAATGGATTAAAAGTCATTAATTTGACTTTTACTTCAATATTTTTTCTACTGTTTTTACTTTAGCATCCAATGTTCTATTTTCCATGTCACGCCTATCGTCTACTTTTATAACACTGTATACACGACCAACGCCAACATCAAAAACAGCTTCCTGTGCTTTAGCTATAACTTCATACAATTCTTTAAGATCTTCTGCTTCAATTTGTGTTCCCATTCCAGTCAGTTCATAGTTGAGTCCGGAATCTTTCACAACCTGAACCGCAGCGGCCACATAATCCTTACATTCTGTTGAATCGCATCCAACAGGCAATATTGCAAAATCACATGTAATCATTTTATCACTCCAAAAAGTTATTTATTAATTTAATTATAAATCATTTACCATGGCAAAATTTGATAAGGATGAATTCAATCATAAGATTTTTTCAAGAATCAACAATTTAATTTCAGAATATGAACTGATAAAGGAAGGCGAATTAATAGCTGTTGCATTGTCCGGAGGCAAGGACAGTGTCTTGACATTGCATGCCCTAAAAAGATATCAGGAAATTTTGGACTTTGATCTGGTAGCTATCAGTGTTGATGAAGGAATCAAGGGATATAGGAGTCATGGTATTGGTGCTGCAGTTCAAAATGCCTCTGATTTGGGCGTTGAATTAATCCAAAAGTCTTTTCTTGAAGAAGAAGGTTTTGCCTTAGATGATATTTACACTAATTTTAAGAGTGCGTGCATTCCATGTGGAGTTTTCAGAAGAAATATTTTAAATAAAACGGCCTATGAAGTGGGAGCTTCTAAGATTGCAACAGGACATAATCTTGATGATGAAATCCAGTCATTTTTAATGAGTTTTGCAAGGGGAGATACGATTAAGTTTTCCAAATTCGGCCCTGAACTTGATGTCATACATCCGAAGCTGATTCCAAGAATCAAGCCTTTATGGAACACTCCTGAAAAGGAGGTAGGCATGTGGGCAGTTTTAAATGACATCAATATTCATTTGGATGAATGTCCTTACTCACATCTTTCTTTAAGGGCTAAAATAAAAGAGTTCTTAAATGTTAATGAAGATGCATATCCCGGAATAAAAAATAATATCATGGAATCATTTAAAAAGATTTTAGTCTTTGAAAATGATATTTCAACCAGTTTAAATGAATGTGAAATTTGCGGCGAGCCAACTTCATCAGATATCTGCAAGGCCTGTGAAATAAAGGAGCTAGTTTCTCAAAATAGCGAAAGCCATGTACAGGATGAATAATGCCACAAGTATAAATCCTTCTTTTTTATCGTATTTGTCCTGTGTTTTGGCAAATATGAAGCATAATAAGGTAACTATTATCATTAAAATGATGTCCATTAACATATTTGAATTAACTATGATTGGACTGATGGCGCTGCTCGCACCAAGTACAAACAGGATGTTGAAGATGTTTGAACCTATAACATTTCCTATGATTAGCTCGGTTTCA
>JAFUBV010000091.1 GCA_017460025.1 Methanobrevibacter sp.
AGCAATACTAATATTATCACCATCATCCAACATAACAACACTACCCTCTTTATAATCATCAACTAAAGACACAGCAGTCTCATAAGTATCATTATCAGTGACATTCTCTTCTACATCGTTAGTAACCTCATAAATTAAAACATTACTCCAATACTCGTCAGTTGATGAATAAAGTAAAGTTATATTATGTAAACCTTGTTTATCGAATTTTATTTTATCATTATATAAATAGAGATAATAGGATTGTCCACTTCCATAAGTAGGACCATAATATTGTTCACCATCAACATAAATTGTTAGTGTAGCGAAATTATTATAAATTGAAGTGTCTATTGTATAGCAAATGCTTGAAATCTCATATTTTTCATCACAGGTTATTTTTTCCTGTCCTTGGGAATGCTGATTATCCCAAATGATAACTAATTTATTTTCTTCCACTACATTGAAGTTAACTTCTTTATTTACATCTGAGTAATTGTCATTTGTCCAAGATAAAGTAGCCTTATAAGAACCGGCAGGAACATCAACATCTTCAGAAGCACTACCCGTATCACCAACAGTCAAAGTAACATCAGCAACAGATGAATCATTAAATGAAACAATATAATCACCAGCAACAGCATTATTTATAGCTATTGTAACTTTGTTAGGCAAAGTTGTTTCAGGAGAAATGATTAATTCTGCATTATTAGCGCCTTTATTTACAGTAAATATAGCATCGCTAACACTTAAATTATAATTATCTTCATCAGGATTAGATGCAGTAGTAGCACTATAAGAACCAGAAGCCAATTTAACAGACTTAGAACCACTGCCAGAAGAACCAACGTTAACAGTAATCACTGTATTAGCTGTATCATTTAAAGTTATTACATAATCACCTGCTAAATCAGCAGCAACATTAATAGTAATCTCATCTGGATAAGTAGCACTACTAGAAGAGATAGTAACAGTGTTAGTTCCTTTTGAAACAGTAAATGTTTTATCTAAGTTTACATCATCATAATTATCTCCTTTCCAGATTAATGCAGCTTTATACTCACCGGCAGGTATTAAAATACTATCAGACACTGAACTTTCACCAGGATTAACAGTTAAATTTAAATCAGGAATGGATGAAACATTGAATTTGATAGTGTAAGTACCTTCAATTGCATTAGTTATTTTAAATTCTACTTTATCATCATAAACAGTGTTTTGAGCAACATCAAATTCGACAGGATTTGATAATGCATTGATTGTTACTGTAATCGGATCTGAAGTAGCATCATTATAATTGTCATCAGCAGCGACATATTTTGCTGCAATTTGATGTGTGCCTGCAGGTAAAATAATATTTTCTAAAGTTTCACCAGCATTGACCGGATTTCCAATATCTGTGTTGTTTGAAACATAATAGAACTGAATTGTACCTGTAGCAGTGGATGGAGTAATTTCATGTGTAAATGAAATTGGTATTCCATATACAACTTCATTAGAGCTTGAACCAATAGTTAATGTGGTTCCGTCAACTGTTACATCAAAGAGTTTAGAATCATATCCTGCTGAATAATTTCCAATAGCATCAATGCTTACACTTACATTATAGTTATTTTTAACGTCCAATACTCCAAATGTGAATGTATTGAAACCTGTTTCATCTATGACTACTGTTGTTTTAGTTTCACCATCCAATTTCACTATGTATGTTCCAGGCACGTTTGCACGTACTGTACCTGTTACTTCATTTGGATAAACTTTATTTTGAACTTCGATTGATAAATCTATTTCAGCCGTATTTACAGCAATGCCGATAGTATCGCTTGCAACATCATAATCGTCGTTGATCAATTCTAATTTAAGAGTGTGTGTAGCAGCAGACAATGTTGGAAGTTCAATCCATTCATTTGCATTTCCACTAGCTAACTCTTTATCGTTTTCATAAACCTTTATAGTTCCGCTAACATCACTAGTTCCTTTTACAGCAATTTTATCACCATATGTAATAGGTAATGTTTCATTAGCTGAAGCAGCCACTGCAGTTGTTCCTTTATTTACAGCAAAATCAGTTTCCTCAAAAGCCCCATTATACTTTTCAGTTGAAGTGAAGGTTACATTAGCATGATAATTTTCTTTTGCAGCTAAAACATCCATATCAACAGAACCGGTAGTTTCACCTTCATTGATGGTGATTGTATATTGTTTACCATTTGCGCGAACAGTGTAAGTTCCAGGGGTGTCAGTTACAATACTTGCCACTGCATTAGCAGGATAAGTTGGACTTGTAACTTCGAAAGAGGAAATGGTTACATCATATTTTGAAATAACAACAGTGATTGTTGCCTCTTCACTTGGATTATAAGTACCGTCAACACCATTATAAACAGCTTTAATGTTATAAGTACCTTCGGTTAATGTAGTAGGCAATGTTAAGGACTCACCTAAATCAATTGTATCTATTAAAGTACCATCTCCATAAGTGAATGTCACATCACCTTCATTAACAGCAGTACCTTCATCTTTAATTATCACATTTGGGGTGATTGTGATTGCATCCCCATATTTTGCATCAATAGGAGTTTCATTGGTTAATGTTAATGTTGTATCTTTTGCACCTGCAGGCGGTTCAACACCAACATAAATTGTAATTGTATCACTTCTTATAGTTCCTAATGCGGAAGTAGCTGAGTATTCAGCATATATTTCATAAACTCCTGTTGAATCCGGTCTCCATTGGATATAATTAGGATAAGAAGAGTAAGAACTTGCTTCGTTAGTACCATCAACCCAAATTGCAGGCCTATATCCGTAACCTGTTCTGGAGTCTGAAATCTGATTGCCGTTTACATAATAAGTTACTGGATTATAATATCCGTCACCAGACTGGTAAAGAGAACTTTTTACTTCACTACCTGATAAACCTAATGTATTATACAATTTATTATAAAGATTGAAGTTATAAATAGCATCATAATAAAAAGTGGTGTTATCAGGACCGTCTTCTTCATAAATTCTTAAATAATAATCTCCCAAATTAACATAAACAGTTAATTCATTGGATTTAACATCATTTTCAATATCTCCGCCAGCAGGCAATACATAATAAATTGTATGTTGGCCTTTTGTTAAAGTAATGGAATCAGCAGTTGAAGTAACACCATCATAACCAATGTTACCATTTCCTTTTGCAGCACCATCAACATAAATAACCGGCCTAGTAGAACCGACCAAAGATTGCAATTGAGAAGCGCTTTGTTCAGTTGAAGTAAATATTGAGTGAATGTTTAAAGTTACCCTGTTTTCACCAGAATATTTAATAGTAGTTTCATCAGGATTATTTTCATCATAAATAGTTAATGTATATGGAGAAGCATCCTCAACAGTGACAGTGAAAACATCACTAGGATCGTCATAATTATCATAAGCAATAACATTATAAGTGCCTACACTTGCATATGTATGTGAACCAAAATCTGCCCAGGTATTTGCAAATGTTTGTATCTTACCAGATTTTGATCCGTCACCAAAATCAATATAAGTATATGTTTTAAAAGTAGTCATAGCTTCAAAATTAATTGAACTTCCTACAGAAATAGTTTCACTAGTCAAATCAGGACTGTTTTTGTCTCTCACATAAACATATGTTGCACTTAAAACATCATCATCGTCTAAAGACACACCAACAGGCGTATCAGTTATTATATCATTTTCATTTATCTTAATATTTTCTTGTGAAATATCAATAGTATCAATTTCAGCCATTGATAAACTTTCATTGGCATCTATATCACTTGCAGATACAGAGCCTAAAGTTATCATGGCGATGGTAAGAATCATCAATAGCATCAATATTCGAGTATTTTTGATACTTACACCTCCCATGTTATATTTAAAAAATCATTTTATTAGACATAATCTCCAAAAAAGCATTATATCTACCATATATATTTTCATGGGAGAATATTTAAATATTTAGGTATGACTAAAAATTAGTGGGTGTAACGGCCCCGATGTTCAATATCTGAAATTTTATCAATGATTTTAGAATTGCCATAACCTTTCAAAACACTGTTAAAGTAACTAACTGCCTTTTCATAATCAATACTTTGAAGAGATTTTTTCAAAACAAGCAAATCAACGGCCTTATCTTCTTCCAAATCAGAATATCTGCCCAAACCAAAATCAATGAATACAAGTTCGCCATCACGAAGCATGATATTTGATGATGTGATATCGCCATGGATAATGTCTGCAGAATGCAATTTGGCTATTTCCAATCCTGTTTTGAATGCCAAATTGTCATCGATTACATCCTTAAGCATCACTCCATCAATAGCTTCCATCAAAATTGACTTTTCATCCAAATTCACATCATATAAAATTGGAGTTCTGACTCCTGCCCTTTTAGCATCGGACAATAGTTTTGCTTCTAGCTTGCAGCGTGATTTTCTGATTTTATTGTCAATTTCAGGAATTCTGTAACTTTTTGGAATTCTGGATTTGATTACCGCATCTTCATCCATATATGAACTTTTTATGATATTGGATTCGGCGCCTTTTGCAATCAAATCATCCGGCAATTTCAATAGGCTTTTTGTGTTGTCAATCCATGGAATGTCTACTTCATCAGTCCTGAATCTTTGGATGATTCCAGTATCTGACATTTTCATCGGTCCGAATTCCCTACACATCAATAATCCCAACCATGCAATCATGACTCCATTGTCACCGCATAGCTTCATTTCAGGCATGTAAAACTTTGCTCCATGCTCTTCAGACATTGTCTTAAGCATTTCACGCAAGCGGGAATTTGCAGAAACCCCACCGCACAACATTACTTCATCTTTTTGAGTGTGTGAAAGCGCACGTTCGGTTACTTCTACAAGCATTGCAAAGGCAGTTTCCTGAAGTGAAAAGCAAACGTCTTCAATATCGACACCTTTTTGATGCTGTCTTAATGCTGCAGACAGCAGCCCTGAAAATGAGAAGTCCATTCCCTTAACAACATAAGGCAAGTCAATATAGCTTCCTTTTTTTGCCAGTTTTTCGATAACGGGTCCGCCGGGATGGCCTAAACCTGTTTCACGTCCAAACTGATCAAGACAGTTTCCGATAGCAATATCTAAAGTTTCGCCGAAAATCCTATATCTGCCGCTTTCATATGCTATCACCTGGCTGTTTCCACCACTCACATATAATGAAACGGGATTGACTGCTCCAGTATCAAGCTTTCCAACCTCAACATGGCCAATACAATGATTGACACCAATAATAGGCTTGTCCAATGATAAAGCAAGAGATCTTGCAGAAGTTGCCACAATTCTTAATGCAGGACCAAGACCCGGACCCTGAGAAAAGGAAATCAGATCAATGTCTGAATAATCTATTCCGGCACTTTCTATAGCTTGAGGTATCAGTTTGGGAATCCATTCGGCATGATGCTCGGCTGCAATTCTCGGATGAATTCCTCCCTTTTCAGGATATAGCTGACAGCCTTCCATTGCCAAAATATTACCTTCATCATCTACAATACCTACACCAGTCTTTTCTGCAGTCCCTTCAATTCCTAAAGATATCAACTTTATCAACCAAAATAAATTTAATATAATATTTTATTATGTTCATTACATATAATATTTAATTAATCAGAAACAAAGTGATTAATATGGGATTTTATAACACTAACACTGTTGAAGAAAAAAGAGTAAATAAGTTAACCGGGGATATTCATATTAATGATGCTTTTAAAGAAGAAACACAAAAACGTGGTATCCCAATTTATGATGCATACAATATTCAAAAGAGATTGTATCATGAAGTTGAACAGGAAATGCTTAAAGGCGAAGCTGCAGTTGATGCTCGTTTAATGGAGCTTTTAGAAGAAAGAGGAAAAAAGAAAGTTTCCCACAATTATATTGAAGAAGTTGCTGATGATGCTCCTAAAAGCAAAGGAATGATTCCTGCAAGACCAAAGGAAGCGCCTGCCAGGAACGAAATACTTGACAGCATACCTCCAAGAGCTAGGGATGGTAAAACATTTAATAAAAGACCTGAAAAGACAACTGCTGATTATTTGAACAGAATATTTTTACAAAATCAAAAGATTATTAATCAAAACAAGAAAGTTATTGAGTTACTGACTAAAATTGAGGAAAAATTATGATTGATGGAATTACAACTTACGGATCAGAAGAATTAATGGAATATTTAGGCGAAGTCATTGATCCTGTTTTTATTTGTACACTTGGAACTACTGAAACATCATTGATTCCAGGTTTATCAGGAGCAGGAGCATCAGCAGAATTAACAGAATATACTCCTGCAGCAGATGCTGAATTAATGACTTTAGGCCAGGTTAAGTGTATGAAAGAAATCCCACAAACAGTAGTTGGAAAAGCAGCTGCACCAACACCTGCAATGCTTACAAAAGCCTCTTTGGAAATAGCAGACATTCCATTTATAATTGCAGATGCAGGATGTAAAATAAAACCAAACATTGAATGCATGAGATTTGGTAACGAATACGGCAGAGACATAAGGACAGGAAAAGGTGTTTTAAACCCATTGGAAATCTATGAAAATGCACGTGAATTAGGTGCTGAGCTTGCAAGAAGACATCCTATGTTGATAATTGGAGAAAGCATAGCTGCCGGTACAACAACAGCACTAGGAGTTCTAAGGGCACTGGGATATGATGCTAATGAAAAGGTAAGCGGAAGCATGCCGCATAATCCCCATGACATGAAAACAAAAATAGTGGATGAAGGATTGAAAAATGCAGGACTCAATCCTGAAACAGACAATATCGACGCTCTTCAGGCAATTGGAGCTGTAGGAGATCCAATATTAGCTGGAGTAGCCGGATTAGTTTTAGGAGTTGATGAACAGATACCAATAATATTGGCTGGCGGAACTCAAATGGCTGCGGTTTGTGCTGTAATAAAATCAATCAAACCAAGTTTTGACTTTACAAGAATTAACCTTGCAACAACTGTTTTTGTTGTAGGAGATGAAACTGCAGACTTGCTTGGACTTTTAAAACAGATTGATGAAGACATTACCCTTCATTCCGTTGACCCTAAATTTGAAGAATCCACACATGAGGGTTTGAAAAATTATCTTGACGGATTTGTCAAAGAAGGGGCAGGTGCCGGAGGAGCAATGTTTACTGCATTGGCACGTGGAGTACCTGTAGAAAAATTAAGAAAAAAAATAGAAAAGACATGTAGTTAATTTAACTACATTAAAACTTTTTTTAGAATATATGGGCAATTGAACCCATAAACACCACAATTCCAACTATCCAACAGTAAAAAGCGAAGATATCCAAACTTTTATTTTGAATTAAGTCAAGCAACCATTTGATAGCCAGATAACCTGAAACAAATGCTGCTACAAAACCCAAAATTATGGCAGCGCCATCTCCACTCATTGACAATCCAATGTCTTTTAGCTGAACAATGAATGCACCAAGAATTGCTGGAATTGACAATATAAAACTAAATTTAGCAGCGAATTCCTTATCAAGACCAATTACTAAACCTGCAGCAATAGTAGTTCCTGAACGAGATAAACCAGGCATTATTGCACAAGCCTGACCTAATCCCATGAATAATGATTGGAACCATCCCATATGAGACATGTCTATTTGGCCGGACGCCATTCTTTGAGACAAATACAAAATGGTACCTGTTACAAAGAGGAAAAATCCCGGAACATATAGTGCACCTGCAAAAAGAGCATCAACCTGACTTTCAAAAAGAATCCCTACAATTCCAACAGGAATGGTTGCTAAAATAACATACCAGGCAAGCCTTTTATAAGGATCTGAATAAAATCCTTCCTTGAATCTATTTTGCAGAATGTCTCCAAGACTTAACCACCATGCACGCAACATCTTATAGATGTCTGCACGGAAGAAAATTAAAACTGCCAGCAAGCTTCCCAAATGAAGAAAAGTATCGAAAGCAAGAGAGCTTTCAACACCCAATAAATTTTGGATAAAAATTAAGTGTGCAGAACTACTTACAGGTAAAAATTCCGTTAATCCCTGAACTATACCAATAATAATTCCTTGAATAATATCCATCTATTACACACCTTAAATATAATCTAACCAACAGTATTTATCTTCAATTTTAGCTTCAACAATATCAAAGAATGTGGATTGTATTTCTTTAGCAATTGGACCTCTTTTTCCAATACCAATAGTTTTATGGTCAATTGATCTGATTGGAGTAACTTCTGCTGCAGTTCCTGTGAAGAATACTTCATCAGCTAAATATAATCTTTCACGAACGATTCTTTCTTCGATTACTTCATAACCTAAATCACGAGCAACTTTCATGATGGAATCTCTTGTAATTCCTCTTAAGTTGGAAGATCCCAATGATGGAGTATGTAGAACACCGTCTTCAACTAAAAAGATGTTTTCTCCACTACCTTCTGAAACATAACCCATGTAATCAAGCATGATAGCTTCGTCATATCCATGTTCAATAGCTTCCAGTTTAGCTAGTTGGGAGTTCATGTAGTTAGCACCACATTTTGCTAAAGCAGGGAAAGTATCCGGAGCAGGTTTTCTCCATGATGAGACTCCAATATCCACACCATTTTCCATTCCTTCTTCTCCAAGGTATGATCCCCAGTCCCAAGCAGCGATTACTACATTAACAGGACAGTTTAACGGGTTTACACCTAATTCACCATATCCTCTAAATACGATAGGACGAATATAACATGATTCAAGTCCGTTTTTTCTTACTGTTTCTTTAATAGCTTCTGCAATTTCCTCTTCAGTGTAAGGAATTGGAATATTATAAATTTTTGCAGAGTCAAACAATCTTCTTACATGTTCTTTTAAACGAAATACTGCAACACCATTTTCATTGCTGTATGCACGTATACCTTCAAAAACACTTGTTCCATAGTGAACTACATGAGAAAGAGAATGAATTGTTGCATCTTTCCAGTCTACGAGTTCACCATCCATCCATACTTTACTTGCGCTATCATCCCAAGCCATATTTATCACATCATTTTTTCTAATTAAATATATTGAATTTTATTTATTTATAATTAATCCTACGAAACACTTATATAATATTAACTTCATAATATAATTTGTTGGTTCCGTGGTCTAGTGGTATGATACCTCCCTTACAAGGAGGGGATCACGAGTTCGAATCTCGTCGGAACCACTCTTTTTTTATGTTTTTTATTAACTTTATTATAAAATTTTAATTAAATATTTTATAAAAATTTTTAAATATATTAAACATATTAATAAATTAATAGCTATTTTTTATATAAAAGAGTAAAATTTATGAAAAATTCTTTTAGATTTAATAAAATAATTAAATAATAAGATTTAAATAATTTTCTTACCATATTTAATATTACAAATATAGGAGATTTTTAATATGGTAGTTAAAATTGCTATTATAAAAAGTGGTAACATTGGTACTTCACCAGTTATCGATTTATTGTTAGACGAAAGAGCAGACAGACCAAATATCGATGTTAGAGTATTTGGATCTGGAGCAAAAATGAACCCAGAACAAGTAGAAGATGTTGTCCCTAAAATAGACGCATTTGAACCTGATTTCGCAATATTCATTTCTCCAAACCCAGGAGCACCTGGTCCTGCTAAAGCAAGAGAACTCTTATCTGAAAAAGACTTACCTGCAATCATCATCGGTGATGCACCAGGTAAAGGTAAGAAAGATGAAATGGATGAACAAGGTTTAGGTTACATTATTGTAATGTCTGACCCAATGATTGGTGCTAAAAGAGAATGGTTAGACCCAACTGAAATGGCTATTTTCAACGCAGATATCTTAAAAGTATTAGCAGAAACTGGAGCATTAAGATTAGTACAAAAAACCATTGACGATGTAATCGCTGCTGCTGATGCTGGAGAAGAAATCGAATTACCAAAACTCATTATTACTGCTGAAAAAGCTGTAGAAGCTGCTGAATTTGCTAACCCATACGCAAAAGCAAAAGCTATTGCTGCATACGAAATGGCTGGATCTGTCGCAAACTTAGACATGAAAGGTTGTTTCATGACCAAAGGATTCGAAAACTTCATTCCTTTAGTTGCTGCTGCACACGAAATCGCTGCTGCTGCTGCTAAATTAGCACAAGAAGCAAGAGAATTAGAAAAATCAAACGACACAGTTTTAAGAACTCCTCACATGAAAGAAGGAAACCCTGGTCGTAAAACTGATTTAATCTCTAAACCAGAATAAGTAGATTTACTTCTACTTATTTTTTTAACTTTTTTTAAACCTAAAATTAACCTAAAAAAATAAAAATAAGAAGCTATATCTGAATAGCTTATAAAACACCTTTTGTTGATGGCAATTGGTTGTGCTCTACTTTTATTGCATCCTTTATAGCTTTTGCAAATGCCTTAAAAATAGCTTCACATTTATGGTGGTCATTTACTCCTTTTACTTCCCCATAGATATTTAATTTTGCTGAAGAAGCAAAGGATTCGAAGAAATGAACAACAATATCAGCGGTCATATCGCCAATCTTTTCATTTTTGAAGTTCAAGTCCATGTTACAATAGCTTCGTCCGCTAATGTCAATGGCAACTGTTGCCAGAGATTCATCCATTGGAACAATTGCATGTGCCATTCTTCTAATGCCAACTTTATCGCCAATAGCCTGACTAAAGGCTTCACCAAGTAAAATTCCAACATCTTCAATTGTATGGTGATCATCGATTTCAATATCTCCGTCAGCGGTTATCTCCAAATCTATCATACTGTGTTTTGAAAAAGATTCTAACATATGATTAAAGAAATTTACTCCAGTGGAAATACTGTATTTTCCCTCACCATCTAGATTCATTTTAATTTTTATATCTGTTTCAGATGTTTTCCTTTCAACATCAGCTGTTCGACTCATCACAATTACCTTCCAAATTATTAATTCTAGCTTTAATTATTTAGTCCTTTGGACCATCACGTATAATTTTAATACAATCTGTAGGACATTTCATTGCACATAGCGTACAAACATGACAATATCTTAAATCTAATATATGTGCGACGTTCGAAATCTTCCAAATTTTATCAGCTTTGGGGCAAATCTCATAACATTTACCGCAAGCAATACACTTAGATTCATCAATCTCAATTTGTAACATGAACTCACCCAATTAATTACAACTTTAAAGTAGCTACAGACATTGCTTTAAAACCTATGTATATTTCCTTACCAATAGTGAGATTCAATTCTTTTTCAGCGGATACAGTAATATCAGAATAGACATTTACTCCCCCAACATCCACATTGACGCGAATGATCTCATTATTCAGTCTCATTTCAACAATCGTACCCTTAATAATATTACGGATACTGGATTTTTGAGGTTCCAACATTAAAAAGATATTATCATAACTGATTAATGCTAAAACCTTATCCCCTACTACATAGTTTTTATTTAAAGGAATGTTAACTTCAAAGCTTGTCATTTTAACAGTCATTACCCCTTTTGATTCATCGATTGCTAAAACTTCAGCTTCAATCTCATTAACATCCTTATGAAGCTCCATAATTGCATTAATTTTTTTACACTCTTTTAAAATAGAATAGCCTTCTTCGGTCAAAGTAGTGCCCCCACCACCACCTTTACCACCTTTAGAAGTACTCACAATTTTTACTTGAAGAGTAGATTCTATTTTATCGATATAGTTTAGTGCAGTCCTATAAGATATTTTAACTACCTTAGCAGATTCCGTTAAAGAACCAGTGTCTAAAATAGATTCCAATAGCTGATATTTCTTATTGTCAAGTAGGAAAGAATTACCATCTACATTAATCTTATATTCAACACCTGCTTTTACATCAGTCATATTATAATCCTCCAAAGATATATAACATTCTTATCTTTAATTTTTATATAAAATAAGGTTTACTATTTAACTAGTTATTTCTAAACTCCAATTTTTCAACAAAATTAAGAAGTTTATTAACAATGACTGAAACAGGACCAAATTTGGAAGATAATTCCCTTAAAGATGCTATATCCTCTTTCGTGAAAAACTTGACTAAAATCAATGCAAAGAAATAAACTATAATACAGGATATAATTCCTGGGAATAACCACAATGTAGTTTTTGGAATAATTAAAGCAAATATTCCCATAATAGCTGATGCTATGATAATTTTAAAAACAGAAAGCTTTTGAGCCTTGGCTTTAGTTAACTTAAATACGAAATAAATTACAGGCACCATCATCACAAAGCATCCGATTGTAGTTCCCATTGCACCGCCGGCAATTCCCATGAATGGAACTAAAATCCAGCATAATAATCCTGTAACAATAGCTCCGAAAATCAAAATATACATTGGAATACGTGGATTACCAATACCCTGAACAATACTTGTTGAAATTGAAAATATTGAATAGAATGTCATTCCAATTGACAAAATAGCCAATGCAGAAGCACCTGCAACATATTCTGGTTTTGCAAAATACAGCACTCTTAATGTAGGCACTGCAAAAAGAGCAAGACCCACACACATTGGCACTACAAAGAGTAATGAATACTTATATGACTCATTTACATACCTCTGCAATGCAGGAATGTCTTTAACTTTAAAAGCTTCAGATGAAGCAGGCAAAATTGTTGTAGCAACAGAAATAGAAATCATTAAAGGCAAACGTGCAATAGGATCAGCCGCAGCGAAAAATCCAACGGCATCCAAAGTTAAAAATTTACCCATGACAATAGTACATATATTATAAATAAGCATTTCAGCAATAGCTGTAATAATAACAGGGATTGAAAATTTAACTAATGTTCCCGCAAGTCTTAATTCATCCTTTCTTGAAAATACAAATCCTGGAGTTGCTTCAGGAATATATTTGGCCATGTGAAATTTGAAAATATAAACAGCAGAAACAGCAGCCATTGAATACCCTAAAACGGTACCCCATAAAGCTCCAACAGTAGACAGTCCGATTAAAACAAATGCAGTTGCAAATAAAATCATACCAAGCTGTTCGATAGCACGGGTATAGAGAATATACTCCATTTTATAAACACCCTGGAATGCTCCCCTAAATGCACCCACAATTACACTGAAAGGAGTGATAAGTCCAACAATCTGTAAAGGAACCAATGCAATAGGCTTACCCAAATAGCCATAAGCCAGCCACGGAGCGACAACAAAAACCATCAGAACTCCAAAGAAAATTCCCAGAAAGACCATTATCTTTAAAGCAGTATAAATGGTCTGTCTAGCCATGTCAGATTCATTGACGGCATTATACTCTGCAACGTATTTTGCAATAGCCGGCGGAAGACCACCTGCGGATAAAGTTTGAAATATACCTTGAAACGGCAAAGTAAGTCCTAAAACACCATACATAGTAGGTCCTAGAAGCATAGCCATTAAAAAACGGTAAACATAACCGCCGATACGGAAAATTATGTTTCCTATAAAAATTATTAAACTGCCCCTAACCAACTTATTTGCCATGATAATAACCTAAAAAAATTAGTCTAGATTAATATAACTAGATATTAATATATAAATGTAATTGATTTAATAATAATACTTTTTTTAAAAAAATTAATATAATATGAATAAAAAATATTATATTAGTAATAATTAGGTGATTGAATGCATTTACCCGACGGAATTGTACCTCTTAATCAAGCATTGATTTATTGGATTGCAACATTGATAATAATGGCAATATTTTTTTATAAATTTTCCAAAGATGAAAATAAAGAAAAAAGAATAATATCAATAGCTATTTTCAGCGTGTTTACAATTACAGTGACTTCACTATCAATACCCTCACCACTTGGAGTTCCGATACACTTCTTTCTAATACCTTTAGTAGCTATTGTACTTGGGCCTTTTACATCAAACATCGTATCCTTTATAAGCTTATTAATGCAATTTTTTTTACTGAATATGGGTGGAATAACAATTCTAGGAGCAAATTTCCTAGTAATGGGATTTATACTATCTTTTGTAACATATGGATTCTATAAGATTCTAAACGACCTGAATAAAAATATTGCAATATTTACGTCTACAATAATCGGAATAATGGCCGCCACATTCGGTCAGGTTGCAATATTGCTGCTTTCCGGAGCCATGAACTTCGATGTATTGCTTGCAACATTAATACCATTCTACCTGTTCATATCCCTAATAGAAGGATTTGCGAATATAATCATAATAAGTGCAATTGAAATGATAAAACCCGAAATAATGGAAATAAATAAGATTTAGGTGATTAAATGAAAAAAATATTAATATTTTTAGTATTATTGATAGTAGGAATAACCGCCGTATCCGCACACGGAGTGGATGTAACTGCTGATACAATGGTTATTGCAAATGATACAAACGGCCAGTTAGTCAAAGATATAGCTGATGCGAATGGAATAAATATAAGTGTTTATAAATTCACATCACAGGATGAAGTGGAGCATATTCTAGAACATAGCCTCAACAATACAAACAAAAGAATACTGATAGTAGCATATCAAGACAGCGGCAAGGAATTTCTAAAAAACCATCAAAATCTCTCCGACAGGATAATAGTGGTTGATGATTTGAATAATGATAGCATATTGGACGGATTAAACCAGATAATAAATGCACCAACTGGAAACACTGACTCAGGAAATAATTTCGGACTTCCTTTAGGAATCGGAATCATAATCGGTTTGATAATAGGATTGGGCATTGGCGTTTTGATAACAAAAAAGAAAAGTTAATTTAGGTTATAAAACCTAAATATATTTTTTTAAGAACTTTTCAAATTCAACCAACGTCCTGTCCAAAGATTCCATCCCATATTCATCTTTTTTAATATCATCCAAACTGTCATTAGACCAAAATGAAGCACCCAAATTTGATCCGAAGGGTCCTCCACTAACAGGAATGATTCCGTGAATCATGAAATAAGTAATATTTTTCAAATGAGCAAAATCCTGTCCGCCAGTCCTGTCACCGCCAACAGCAATGCTCATTCCTATCTTACCCCTAAGCAAATTATAGTCAATAGCCTCTAGAGCACGGGTTCTGTCCATGATTGCGGACAGATTGCTTGAAATTCCTCCGCTTTGAACTGGTGTTGCAAGAATTAAACCATCACAATCCATCAAATTCTTATATACTTCGGCCATATCATCATCAATGATGCATTTTTTATTTTTAAGACAATAATCGCAATGCATGCAAGGTTTAATAGTTTTGCCGGCACAGGAAAACAGTTCGGTTTCAAAAGAGTTGCTTTTAAGTTTATCCAATGCATTTTTAATAACATAATCTGTTGTGCTTAACCTTGGACTGGCACAAATTCCAAAAACTTTCATAATAATCACCCCATCTTAAAATATAATTCTATAAGTTTAACTAATTAATTTTGTTCCAAATATTAACAATTTAACAAAATATTTATATCAAACGAATTGCATAAATCTAAATAATAGTAATTATTGGGGAGATATATGAAAGTGGGACATGGTATTGTAAAAAAATATTCTAGAGAATATCATAGAACTCTGAAAACTGGAGAGAAAAAGAAATATACGACAGAACAGATTCAAATTACAGTTCCAAAAAATGAAGACATTTATTCTAACGAAGAAGAAGTCCTTATCATTCCTCAAAATGAAATTAAAAACTTTAACAA
>JAFUBV010000092.1 GCA_017460025.1 Methanobrevibacter sp.
ACCTGTGCAATGTGGAATCCCCAAGGGTCTCCGTCGTTACAGATGTAAACTGGTAATTCCAATTCTTCATTAACTCTTTTGATGAATCTTCTTGTAGCACGAGCAGCCTGTCCTTTAAGCCCGACAATCAATGTATTGAATCTTTGATGAGCGTTTTCCTGAACCATCCTGTGGAACATTCCCATGGTTTCCACTGCAATGACTCTTTCAACACCGCAATCCAGGAACTCCACTTGATCGATTGTAGGTGAAATTGTATAGCCTGATTTTCCAGCTTTAGCCGCATTGATTTCAACATCATCATCCAAAAGGGTAATGTCTCCATAAACGGATGCACCGTCTTCTTCAGGCATTAATCCTAAGTCTTCACGGGTAGTACCTAAGGTAACTTCAAGGTCTTCTCCAACGATGTTTGATTCCTGCTGTGTTTTGAAACTGATTCCCCAACCTTCGGAAACGTAATACATTTCCCTGATGGTAGCGGTTTTTTCTCTTGCAACCAAATCCTTACAGAAATTTGCAACATAAACCATTTGACCTAATTTTCTAATCTGTTTAACATTACCTAGAGATCTTCTACCGTATCTGTCTCCTAAAACATAGTATCTTTTAGCATCATCGTATACGATGTTTCCGGTACCTCTTGAAGGAACTCTGAGGGAAGGAACTTTTTGTTTTTCAATTTCCTCGATAATTTCCTGACCTAATCCTTTTAACTTGTTGAAAGTGTATTCTTTCCTGAGTTCTTTATGTGATTTGCCTTCTTGTTTTATTTCATCAGCCATCTAATCACCTATTCTTCGAAATCTCCTTCTTCATCTTCATCTTCAGTGAAGTTGAGATTACTGTGTTCTTCATCAACTGCATATCCGTGCTCATCAAGCTCTTCCATGATGATTGCATCAAGCTCTTCTTCTTCCTCTTCCTCTTCAACTTTTTCACCAAGCAATTCGGCAAGAGCTCTTTTGGTTACTTTAGCGAGCACTTCCTGATATTCAGGCACTCCTGTTTCACCAAGTTTTGCAGCTTCTTCAATAATTACAGGCACATATTCTTCAAATACTTTGGAACGTTTTTCTTTTTCTTTAGCAGCTCTTTTAGCTCTGATGTGTTTTTGGAGCTGACGAGCTAGTTTCATGGTTGCCTGTCTTATTTCCTGAACGATTTCAGGTTCCGGTGAAACGCTCTGTTTACCTGTTGATAAGTAAGGAACTTGAGTTGAAATAATATTGACAAATAAGGTTAATGGGGTGTTGTCCAAGTCTTTAAGACCGTAACGTTTCCAGTCAATACTTTTTAAAGCTTCTGTAATTGCACAGCTTCCTGCATCGAAAGTCAATGGAACTCTGTTAGCGAATCTCATGATTTCGGATTTTCTCTGTTCATTAACTCTTCTACCTGAATCTCCACCGTAAGCAAGACCAGCTTCAATAATGAATGATACACCACCTGCATAAGTTACAGGTTTTCTTGTAATTGTTGTTACAAATTCTGGGTGAAGGATTTGTTTCATACCTTTTTCAATCTGTTCTGATCCGATTGGTATGAGTCCGTCGGTTGGAGGTGCCATGAATTTCATTTTCTTAAAGCACTGAACGATAGCTTCAGCTTCTGCAAAGGTCATGTCTTTAGGACGTTTGTTCATGTCTATTCCAGTCATTTCAGCTATTTCATCAGCTCTTTTATTGGACATTCTTGTCATGGAAGCGGTCAGCATGCTTTTATATCTTGTTTTGTCAGTGTTTTTAGCCATTGTCATTAAGTCGTCTGCGCTTACACCTTTAGGGTGTGGCAATACTTCTTTTGGCTGTACAGGAACGACATCCGCTGCTCTTTTGAAGATATATTTGTGTCCTGTCGGATCTCTGAATGTGATTTTTGCATGAGGGTTTCCGATCATGGTTCTTCTGATGTATTCGAAAGCACCCTGTTCTGCCATGGAGTATGAAACTTCCTTGAACTGCAATTCAATGCACACACCGGTTGCTTCTGCAGGATAGTCTTCCCTTTCCATTAAAATACCGGTGTTGTTTTCAACATCCATTTGGAATTTCATTTTAACTCCTTTGATTTCATCTCCGTCCTTGTAGCATGAAATTACACGTGCAGGCTTACCTGTGGTCATTTGTGATAATAATACACAACCACTACAACCTAAACCCTGCTGTCCTCTAGATTGGATGTTCCTGAATTTTGATCCTGCAAACATTGTACAGTATACCTGCATTACGTAATCTTCAGGAATTCCCGGTCCATTATCTTTGTGTCTTAATATGTAGTGTTCTTTATCAACACGTTTTAATTCAATATCGATATCAGGCAATATTCCGGATTCTTCTGCTGCATCAAAACTGTTTGTAATCAATTCGTGAAAAACAATAGTTAATGAACGGATTTTACCGGTAAAACCTAACATTTGCTTATTTTTACGAAAGAACTGTGATGGTGTTAAGCGTTGAAAGTCTTCATCCCAATCTAGTCCTACTTGTTGTTGAGCCAAATTGTTTCCTCCTTAAAGTTATATAATAAAATTATTTATTTAATAGATATATAAAACGAACCCGAGAGCATTTGAACAGTAATATTTTTACAGTACTCTATCTGTGTCGTTGATAAATATGCATTAAATTAATAATAAAAATTGTAGAAAATATAGTTTTTTTACTATGTTATCTATATATGTTGGTTGAAGTATATAATAGTTTGCTATTACTATCGATAATTTTATATCTACAAAGCATTATTCTAATGGTATGGTTAAAAAAATTAACTCAGTAACATGGATAATGTTACTGAAGTGTTTCCTCATCGAATTCTATTCCATCCTTGAACTCAATTTTGTCATCATGAATTCCGACAAGATCCTTGAACTCTTTGAGTTTGAGTGTTTCTTTTTTATTTTCCAAAAAGCCATAAACTGACTTGTGTCTGGATCCGTTTAAAAGCATTTCAATCGCTTCTTTAGCAACCATGACATTGTCCATTTCACCAATCAGGGAAACAGTCTTACCATAAACCGCCATATCAACTTCAGCCAATTCAGTGATAAGTTCACGGGTTTTACCATTTTTACCGATGATTCTGCCTTTATATCTGGCAAGAGCCTTTTTGGATTTGCCCACATACAGAGGCAATTTCATAATTTCAAGATAAATGTCATCATGAATCAGTTTTTTGGCAATTTCTGGGTTGAAACCACGTGCGATAGCTTTTACGATATGATTGGCGTTCCAAACACCTAAAGGATCTTCCATATCCTCACGAGGAGTGATATAAACAGTTCCATCATCACTATCAATATCAATTATTGTGCCGGTCAATTTTTCAATGGATTTTTTTACTTCTCCATTAGGGCCGATTAAAGCACCAACTCTATTTTGAGGTATTTTTAAATAATCTGTTTCAGGCATTTTTATCACCTTCGTTAATTAATTATTTGTAAAAAATTCTATTTATAATCTTTTACTTGTTGGTGGCTTATATAATTTGGCATTCCTATAATTAATTTAATATATTTTAAAAGTTATACTACTTATTTAGGTATTAACATGAATGATAAAATAATATTAGGTCTTCCGAAAGGAAGTTTGAATAATGTAAAAAGAGGTTATACTCATCATTTGTTTGTTGATGCAGGTTATGAAGTTAAAGGATATGAACCTGGCGATGAGTCTTATGAAATAGAAATATTAAACGATGAAGACATCGTTGCTTTTCTCACACGTCCGCAATCCACTCCTGTGGAACTGAACAGGGGAATGGTTGACATTGCCATAGTCGGTGAAGACTGGATTAAGGAAGAATCAGTTTTAAGAAAAACAAACACAATCAAGCTAGGCGATTTGGACTATGGAAAAACCCGTCTGATTGTAGCACTTCCTAAAGAATCACCTTACGACAATTTATCAGACTTTTTCAGAGCAAACAAAGACAGAAAAACTCCAATTTTATGCTTCACTGAATATCCAAACTTGACCAGAAAATTCTTCATGGAAAACGAAGCTTATCAGGAAATCTATGGTGATTCAGTACCATTCGTTCAGGTCAGAGGTTTGACTGATGGGGACAATGAAATGGTGCGGGTCATCAACTCAGACGGTGCTACAGAAGTATACATTGCTAAAGGGGCCGACTTGATTGTGGACAACACCCAAACAGGAAGCAGCCTTAGAAAAGCAGGCTTAAAAGAAATCGAAACAATTCTTCACTCTTCAGCAGGACTTTATGCAAGTGAAAAATGCAGCGAAGAAAAGCTGGAAAAAGCTAAATTGATTTATGAACAATTGTTGGGTGCAATAACTGCAAAAGCATATTTTGATGTAAAATTCAACATTGCAAATAATAAAATCGATGAGGTTTCCAAGTATCTGATTGAAAATGAGCTTTGTGCTGATGAACCTACCCTTACTCCAGGGTCTGACTTTTCACAAATCAACGTTTTAATTCCAAAATCAAAATTCCCGGAAATGGTTGACGCCATCAAAGGATTTGATGCAACTTCCATCATCAGAAATGACTTGAAACAGTTAATCAATTAAATTCTTGAGGTTTATCCTCAGATTTTCTTTTTTTAGAATTAGAATGACTATTTTTATAAGAACAGTATAACTGATAGAATAATTAATGTAAATTAATTATTAAAACTTAGGATTAACATATTCCCAAACTTCTTCAAAACTAGTTTTCACACCTAATCTTGTATATTCATTAACAAGGGTGTTAATATCTCTTTCAAGCAGTTCTTTGGATATTGGATTGTCAAGAACCACTGACTGGGATACATCAATTATCACAGGATTTTCATCCTTATTCAAGATATTGTAATTTGATAAATCTCCATGAACCAGTTTGGCGTCATTGACAAATTTCTTAAGTTCAACGAGCAGTTTGTTCCAGAATTCATCAGGATTTTCAGGATTCTTGTTCTTAACGGGCTGTGCAGGGTTTCCATTTTCATCTCCAATAAACTCAATGAGCAGCACATTATTGGAACTTGTGTAAGGTTCCGGAACATTAACTCCAGCATCATATAATCTTTTCAGGTTTTTATACTCCTTGGTAACCCAGGAATAGATGATTTTACGTTTATTTTTAGTTTTCACGTTAAATCTTGGATCCCCATTAAGATAATAGTTCATCTTTTTAAAATCAGAAGTAGCTATCCTATAAATTTTAACAGCTACAAATTTTTCATCCTTATTTATGCCTGTAAGCACATTGGCTTCCTTGCCTGTACTTATGGCTCCGTTTAAAACATCAATGTATCCCTGATTAGCTATTTTATACAGTGTTTCTAATGTTAACTTATCGAAAATTTCATTACCAACTTTTCTATCTTCACTATCTTTTTTTCTTTTTTGTGAATGTAGTTTTTGGTGTTTTGCATCTGCTTTAGCTACTTTAGGATCCATTAAAATCAGTAAAAAAAGTAAATGGTGTGGTTACATTTTTAAGTAACCTTTTCTTTCAAGCCAGTTAGATTCGGTTTTGGTGTATCTCCAGATTACGTCTCCTTTTTCATCGGATTGGAAATCCCATGGTTTTACAAGGATAACGTCCCCTTCACGAATCCAAATACGTTTTTTCATTTTTCCCGGAATTCTTGTCATTCTGATGTGTCCGTCTGCACATCTAACTTTTAATTTACCGTGTCCCATGATTTGTTCGACAACTCCAGGTATTTCTCCTTTTTTAGGAGTCCTTACTCTTCTGTACTCTTGTTGATTATTATTATTAGGTTTAGACAAATACTCTCCTCCAAAATTTTAAGATAACTTATCACAATTTATATAAATTATTTATATATTTATGAATATACTATATATTAATTTATTGATTTTACAAATGGTGTTGAAATGGGAACTGAATTTTTAAAAATAAAAGAGTGCGATGAGGCACAGGATATTATTCAAGATTTATTTGACAAATACTGCAAGGCTGAAAGCGAAGAGATTGACTGTGAGGATGCCTATGGCAGAGTATTGTTCAATGATGTTTACAGCAGAATGGATTTCCCTCCTTTTGATAAGGCTTTAAAGGATGGTTTTGCAATTTTATCTGAAGATAGTTATGGTGCTAGCGAAGAAACTCCAAATACTTTGGAAGTCATTGATTTTCTTGAAGCAGGTTCAATCACAGATAAGCATGTTGAAAAAGGCAAATGCATAGAAATCAGTACCGGTGCGGCAATACCTGAAGGGGCAGATGCTGTTGTAATGGTTGAATACTGCGAAAAATCTGGCGATAAGGTTAACCTGTTTACAAGCGCAACACCTTCCCAGGACATTGCCAAAAAAGGCTCAGACATTGAGGAAGGCAACCTGATTCTTAAAAAGGGTGATGTCTTAACTCCAGGTAAGATTGGTGTCTTATTGTCACAGGGATTTAAAACAATTGAAGTTTACAAAAAGCCTACTGTTGGAGTCATATCCTCCGGAAATGAAATTACAATGCAGGGAGAGGAATTGCCCTTCGGTAAAATCTATGATGTTAACGGAAACATGATTAAAAATGATGCAATTTCTTGTGGTGCGGATGCAAGATTTTTAGGGGTTGTCCGTGACAACTACGACCAGGTAAAGGAAAAGATTCAGGAATCTTTAGAGGATGTTGATATTCTTTTATGTTCAGGCGGAACTTCAGCAGGACTTGGGGATGTCATCAAGCATGTTTTGGATGAATTGGGTGAGGTATGCATTCACGGAATCTCAGTTCAGCCTGGAAAGCCAACAATCGTTGGTGTAATTAATGAAAAATTGATCATTGGCCTTCCGGGAAATCCTGTTTCAGCATTAATGATATTCAATGCATTTGTAGCACCTTCATTAACTAAAGTGGCAGGCATTGAAAAGGAATTCGAACAAAAAATTGTCAGGGGAGTAATGACAAGAAGAATCCACTCTCCTGTGGGACGTATGCAATATCAACTTGTAAAGGTTGACGGTACTGATGTACATCCAATATTCAAGGATTCAGGAGCTATATTTTCCCTATCCAGTGCTGACGGTTATGTAAAAGTAGAAAAATCAGTTGAATTGATGGATGAGGGAGAAGAAGTAGAAGTTTATTTATTCAATTAAAATAAAATAATAATAATAAAAGGTGTAATTATGGAACATGAAATCAAAATTATTCCAGATCAAAAATTAGCAGTCATTAATTATAAAGGTCCAATTGATGATTTAGACATTTTAGTTTCTAAATTAATGGGCTGGACTGAAGCGGAAGAAGTAGAAATCATAGGAGAACCGTTCATTGTTTACTATTCACCAAGACATGAAGTAAATGAAGGGGATGCTGTTTATGATGTTGGCATTGTCCTTAAAGACGATGCCGATGAAAAGGATATTATCCGTGTAGTTGACATGGTGGAACATAAGATGTTGACTGGAATCCATGAAGGCCCGATCGATAACATTATGGACACCTATCAGAAATTGGTAGACATTTCCCAGCAAAACAATTATGATATCATAGGTTCTCCAAAAGAAATCCTAATTAAAAGTTTTCATAACTGCGATAATGAAAATGAATTCATTACAGAAATTCAATTGCCTATTATTGAAATGTAAGGTGATTTAATGTCAAAAAAAGATTTTGATGTAGACAAAGAGATTGAAAGACTTTCCAGAAAAACAAATGTTAACATATTAAAAACAGAAAAATCTTTTGAAAATAGAATAAGTCAATTGGAAAAAGATA
Organism: Methanobrevibacter sp.; assembly: GCA_017460025.1. Taxonomy (GTDB): domain Archaea; phylum Methanobacteriota; class Methanobacteria; order Methanobacteriales; family Methanobacteriaceae; genus Methanocatella. The sequence goes on from JAFUBV010000092.1 coordinate 7,702, forward strand.
TTGATAAGGTAGTCAAATCAAAGGAAAAATTTTTTGATGATTCAAAAGAATTGTCCTCCAAACATGCGACTACCAGTTATACGGACAATGCTTTGGAAAGATATAAGAAAAAGTTAAATAAAATTTAATCTTTTTCTTTTTCAAATATTTTTAAAAATGATTCCATCGGTATTTCAACACTATATTCACTGAATGGATTGATAACCACACCACTTATATTTTCAGGATTATCATCAATCATATCTGCCAAATCTGAAGTATGAATGTCGATTGCTGATGTGTGTCCGTGAACCTCATCATCATCTGTGTATAATGGGATGAAAACATTCCCATTATCATTGGCAATTTTTAATGGTTTGAAGCGCAGTCCGTCTTCAAATTCTATGGTGTCTCCGACAGTAACTTCATCCAGATTTAGATTGCTTGTAATTTCTATCGGCATGATGAGCTGAGCATTCATGATTTCTTTAATTAATTCCTCATTATCCTCTTTTGTGGCTTCATCAGGTTTAATGGCGAGTAATTCTTTGATGTTATTCATGGCAATCCCTTACAATCCAATTACTTTTAAGTCATGAACAAGCAATTTTGGAATTATGAATGGTCCTTTTTGCTTTATCTCTGATTTAAGACCATCACATTTTTTCATGAGTTCATAAATGTTTCCGGAAATCATTGCTTTTTTAACCCCATCGCAGATTTCTCCATTTTCAATAGTGAATGCATTGTTTGCCTCTACTGAAAAGTCACCTGAAATAGGATTGGCCGTGTGTGCTCCTAAAACGCTAGTGGTTAAAACTCCGCTGTCAATTTCATCCAATGCAACTTCATTTTTAAACTTAAACACCAAATTGGATGGTGAAATGCCTGGAGTTGATAAATATGATCCCCTGTAACCGTTTGAGGTAGTTTCGCAATCAGCCTTATTTGCCGTATAAATGTCATATAGGAATGATTTTAAAACACCGTTTTCAACTAAAGTTGTCTTTTCAGAAGCGCTTCCTTCACCATCTGCTTTGCATGTTCCCATGGCTCCGTCAAGTAACGGGTCATCTGTAATGGATAAGTTTGAATTTGTTATTTCTTCACCCATCTTGTCGTGAAGAATGGACCTTCCTCTTAAGACGTTTTCTCCAATAAATCCTTGAATGAATGTTGAAAGCAGTCCTGATGCAGCATAATAATCCAAAACAACATCACAGTCTTTTGTTTCAATAGCTTTAGGGTTCAGTGAATCATGGGCCAATTTACAAACATCATCAGTTAATTTTTCATATTCCAAATCAAGCTTTCTTGATGAGATATAATCATATGCTGTAGCGAATTGTCCGTCTTTTTCAATGTTTACGGATAATCCTCCGCTGAATCCTGTTCCTTCATCAGAAATGGATACTCCATTTGAATTTATTATTAAATCTGATTCTTTCATTGCAGAAAATCCTGTGGATGTTATTTCACATTCATTTTCTTTTGATCTTGCAATGATGTTTTCTAAAAATTCACAGCACTCATCCAGACTTAAGTTGTCATAATTTTTATCGTATGTCCCTTTAACTTCCTTAACGTCTCCAACAGCTGCAAATTCATAATTCTTATCAACTTTATTTAATTTTGCATTGTCAAGAGCTTTTTGTGCGGTTTGGGCAATCTTATCCAAATCGGAAGTGTAAGCAAAACCCATCTTATTGTCTTTAAGAATGCGGATTCCAATTCCGCTTTCGATTTCTTCTTTAGCAAAATTCAAAATGTCTCTTTTGGATTCAACTTCAATACATTCGCTGTTGGCTATATAAATTTCCCAGTCGTCAGAAAGCTTTTCAACTTCCTTAACACATTTATCAGCAATTTCGTATATCATATTATCCTCCCAATGCAAATTTTTCAATTGCTTCAGCTACGCCATCACCAAAATTGTTTTCACATGCATATGTGCTGATTTCTTTAAGTGAGTCATCAGCATTTCCAACGGCTATTTTAACGCCTGCTTCTTTTAGGAAATCTTCATCGTTTTCGCTGTCTCCAATAGCCATCACATTTTCCATATTGATGCCGTTCTGTTCGCATAATCTTCTAAGTGAACTTCCTTTATTCACTCTTTTATCGGTAACGTGAAGCGCAAAACCGCTGTCATAGATTTCAAGTTCATCAACATACTCGTAGTCCTTTAGTGCATCTTCAATCATTTCTTTTTTAATTGTTTTGTAAAATACGATTTCTGTTGCACGGTAGTTATTGTCATGTGAAGCATTTTTAGCGTAATTGTCTCCTAGTTTTTCTTTCAGGTGTTTGTCCGCATTTTCGATATATTCTCTATTCACCAGTATTTCAACAGCATTGTTATTATATCCTTCTTTAAAAATCATTCCACCATTTTCAGCTACAAGTCCTCCGCTGCAGCCTATTAGAACTTCTGCAGCATATGCATAATTCACGACATTTCCTGTAACGATTATTGTTGGAATGCCTTTTTCTTCAGCAGCTCTCAATGATTCAATTGCTGAGATACAGATTTTTCTTGTATCGTCAGTTATTGTTCCATCGATATCTATAGCTATTGCTTCTATTTTCATTATTTAACCTCTGGAATATCTGTGTGCGATGTTGCATGTTCCTTCTTTACTTACCATGCATGCTCCAATCGGGTGAAGCGGATTGCATTCTTTTCTAAATAATGTGCAGTCTTCAGGCCTTTTAAGACCTCTTAAAATAGGTCCGCAAATACATCCTTTTGGTGCTTCCTTAACATCTTTAACTTCAATATCATATTTTTCACGAGCATTGAAATCTGCAAATTCGTCTTTTATTTCCAATACGGAATTTGGTATTTTAGGAAATCCTCTCCATTCTCTGCTTGCAACATCAAAGACTTCATCAATCATTTTGGTTGCAATTTCATTTCCTTCCTCTTTAACTGCTCTTACATATTCATTATCAATTTTTGGTGTTTCATTGTGTATTTGTCTTAAAATCATATAAACGGACATTAAAATATCCAGTGGATTGAATCCGGCAACAGCTTGCGGAATGCCGAAATCGCTGGAGAAATATTCAAACGGTTTGGTTCCGATAATTGTACAAACGTGTCCTGGCTGTATTAAAGCGTTTAAGCTGGTCTGACCAGAATTAATTAAAAAATCAATTGCCGGCGGTATTAACCTGTGGCAGGACAGTACTGAGAAGTTTTCAGGAGGTGTTGAAAGAATTTCCGCTGCAGTAGTTGGTGCTGTTGTTTCAAAACCTGCTGCCATAAATACTACATCATTATCTTCTTTTTCAGCTATTTCAATAGCCTTATTGATTCCATATACAATCCTTACATCTCCACCTTCAGCTTTTGCATCTGCAAGTGATCCGTTTGAACCAGGAACTCTCAACATGTCTCCAAATGTTGTAATGGTTACTCCTTTTTCAACCAGTTCCAAACACTCATCTATCTCACGTGATGGAACAACACAGACAGGACAGCCCGGACCTGCAACAATTTCCACTTCGTCAGGTAATAAGCTTCTGATACCATTTTCCATAATTGTATGTTCGTGTGAACCGCATACGTGCATTATTTTAACGGGTGTTGCTAAGTTGTTAATTCTATCT
>JAFUBV010000001.1 GCA_017460025.1 Methanobrevibacter sp.
TTTGGATTAAGAATTCTTCATCTTCCACTTTCTCATTGATTTTATCCATAATGGATTGGTACATTTTAGTTTCTTCAGGAGATAATGGTTGTTTAGCTTCTGCTTTTCCCATTACTTTTCTTTCAGTTTTACTTAAATCATCGAAGATACCAAATTGATTTTCCTGTGCTTCCAAGTATTGTTTATCGGTGAATGGTTTGATACGCATTTGTAACAGATATTTCTCACCGTTAATCCAGTAATTCATATCTATACGATAGCAGTTTTTATCATGTATTAATGCTAATAATTGTGATTGTGTTTTAACAATGTTTTCGGATTTTTCCATTGTTTTTTCAATTTTATCAGCATCGTATTCATCGAAAAAGCCCCTGTAATCTTTTAATAATCCAAGAATACTTTTTCTTTCTTCTTCTGTTAAATCTTCTTTATCTATACATTTATCCACTAATTGTTTTTCGTCGTCTTCTAAATATTCGTAGGGTAATTTTTTACATTCTCGTGGATATTTGGTGTCCCATAAAAATTTTTCTGTTTTTTCACTAACCATAATTTCCTCTCTCCAAAAAAAAATTTTAAAAAAAAAATACACTAAAAGAAAAATTAAATCCCTGTAGTGTATCATTTTTTTTAGTTTATCTAGGGTCTTTGAAACCTAAAGCAATGAATTCTAAATCAAAACTTAAACCTTCATCTTCCATTGATGGACTAATAGATTCAATCCTACAATGTAAGAGAGTACCAACTTCCTTATAATCTCCATCATCACCATAAGCAAAAACACTTATAGGGAAATTAGCACGTTTGGCTTGGTATTGTCTGCATAATTTTAAGTATTCTGGACTGATTCCGTTAGCACTACCACTATATTCGTTTTTACCTCCAGCATATCTGTAAGGGTCACGGCTATTAGTGGCAGTTTTAGTATTGTTTTCAGTAGATATTTCGAAATCAAAATCTTCACAGATGATGACTTCATTATCTAATCTTAATTCAGCTAAGTCGTAGCTGTTGTCATCTGGATCTACAGTGATGGCCATATTTAATTACCTCCTGTGGTTGCGTTTGGTGCTTCAACAAACATGCTGAAACCGATGAATAAGGTTGAGTTAACTGGTACTGATACTCCTTCTGCGATTAACCTGTAAGGGTTTGCATTGGATTCAACAACATTAACTGCGGTTCCATCCATCATGTGTCCTGCGTCTAAAAATCTGTTGACGATTACATCAACGTCAGTTTGGCAGTAGATGATATTGGTTTCAGTTTCGTTTCTTTTGATTTGTTTGTATAATGCAGTGTAGACTTCTCTGATTAATTGGTCTACGTTTCTTCTAGCATGTAATAAACAATCATTAGGTCTTGCGTCTTGACCTGCAGCGAATGCGGTTGATACTGCAAGATTGATTCTTGGGTGGATTTCAGGTCCTGCTAATTCATCTTTGATGAAAATAATACCTGCGTCTTGCATGTTGTTTTCAATTGTTGGTGTACGGTTATTGAATTCTCCAGGAGCAATACTTCTGAAGTCAGTGTATCCTGGTTCTTCATAATATGGTGTAGTCATGATTTTAGCAAGTATACGGCCAAAGTATTTTGGTTCGCATAATCCAAGACGGGTGTTTTGAATGTAGTTGTCTTGTTCATCATCAGTGTATAACATTAATTGAGCATCAGTAGCACCAATAAAAGTAGTGTAAGCTATTCTTGGGTTACCGTATTCATTGTCTTGTTTAATGCAGTTTAATGCACTGTTTAATATGCTGATTACTTTGACTTTATCATCAGTTGCTTTGAAACCAACGTAAACTTCTGCACTGATTTCTCTTTTAGTTTTAGCAATTTCCATTGCATCTGTCCATTTTTTAACATCAGCTGCTTCGGATATACCTATTGCACCTAAATCAATAACATAAACATATGGGATTCCAATGTCTTCTGCTTCATTTTTTCTTCCTTCAGTGAAGTAATCTTTTAAAACAGCTAATAATGGGTTAGTTGCTGGGTTGGTTCCTATCCCACCATTTGCAATTGTTCTTTCAGCTGCTTGATATGATTTAAATTTTTGTATACCTGCAGTTGGTGAAGTATTTCCGGATAATCCAATGAAAATAGGGATTTGTGCTCCTTCACCTGATAAACCAGGATTACTATCTGATTCATAATATCTTACTTTAGGTGTTTCAGTTATGGTGATAGTCATGGTATCTTTATTCTCCTATGAAATTTTTAATTATTTTATTTAATTCATCAATGGTAATGGATGGTTTAATGTCTTCTTTACCGTAGATGACTTCTTCTTCACGGTATTGTTTTATTAAACCTGCATTGGTTAATGCTCCAATTATGATGTATTCTCGTTCAGGATGTTCCTGTACAGCTTCGAATAAAATTAATTTTTTTGAAGTAGTGGTGTCATCTTTTTTTGGAGCTTTATCTGTTTTAGTTTCTTTTTTAGTCATATTTTAGTCTCCAATTCAAATTCATCGAAGGGTTTTCCTCCGATTTTATGGTAATGGTAATAATCCATTTCTAATTTGAAAATAGTTCGTAGTATTTGACCTGTGGGGTCTAATTCATCTAGATCTGTTACACTATCTATTCTGAAAGTGTTTTTGATGATATGATGTTTTTGGAAGAATGATTGGTAATCATTGATGCGTGGGCATTGTGATTTGTTTGTTCTTCCTGTATTGTGAGTTAACGCTTCACATCTGCTTTCCAGTAATTTGCAAGAATCATCTTCATAATATTTACAAGTAGTGTAATGATTGGTTTCGGCTTGTAGGATACGATGGTCGATTTGTTTCGTTAATGTGTGGCGTTCTTTTTCAGTGTTACACCAAATATTAATCCAGATGGTTGCATTATATCTTTTTCGAAGATATTCTGCTCCATCGATTTGGACATATCTTCTTCTGATAAATCGTTCGTCGGCTTGGTTAATTGTGAAGCATGGTGAGCGATCTATTTCAGCATAATTTTTCACAAAAGGAATTATCGTATTTTCATAAACTATTTGATTCTTTAGTAAGTCTAGAAAAGCAGTTTCCATTGGATGCATTCTTTTGTTTTTATAATAATCCGTTTTCACTTAAGACTTGATGGTAATACTCTTTGAATTTAGGTATTGATTTGTGCAATGTACGTGTGACAAATGGGTTAGGTGCTGTTCCAGGATGATTAACTTTCCTGGCAAACACTTTTTTACCATTTACTTCGAAAGCAAGGAATTTCCCGTTTTTAGGAGTTATTGTATGTGCTGCTGTACCGTATTGTACATCTTGCCAATATGTACGACCATTGCTTCTTGCGTTACTATGTAACTCACCAATTAAAGGTGATGGTTTTCTTTTAGTAATACTACGACGTAAGTTTCCTGTTAATATTGGTGCTTCACGTCTAGCTATATTATTAGCTTCGTTCAATCCATAATCTAATGTTTCACTTATCATGTCTTCGAATCTTTTCTTTTTCAATCCGAGTTTACGATAATATGAGTCATTGAATTTCACATCTAAACTTAAGCTAATCATAATTGGATCATTGTTTTCTTTGCTTTTGAATTGTCATTCTTTTATGATGTATTATATGATTCCATACTTCAATTGAACCAATAACACTATATTTAACTCCATCAATCACAATAAGGTCAGTGTCATAGATTTCTGTATCAATACTCATGTATACAACATATGTATCTTGCAATATCTTACCAAATTCCTCCATCGAAGATTTAGCGGATATTGGTTGGAAATCAACTTCAACTTCATCTCTTAAAGTATATTCTGGTAATGGTTCACCCCATTCAGTATATTCTCCAGTAGATTGATTATAAGAGTATAATTCCATCATTGCATTTGGGAAAAAAGGAGGCATATTATATCAACCTCGCAGTTGCATTATATTGATTTTTCAAACTAGTAATCAATGAATTAATAACACCCCATTGACCGCCACTAGTGTCAAGTGAAACAGTAACTCCACCTTCACTAATACTGGCTGCTCTTTTATCCCATCCAGGATTATTCTCATAATCCACCATCAAATCAATTATATGTGAATACGCTGCTTCAGGAATACAATAAATGTATTGGATGTATAACCGACCAGTATAAGATTGGTCCAGATATATTAAACCAGATTCTTCATCGATTATACAATCATTTATGCAAATACATTTTTTATCAATCATGATCTTGTTGATTGATTGTATTGGATAATGATCAACAATTATTACATCATCATCAAAATCAGGAACTATTTGTTTGGCAGGTGTAGGTGATAATGGTAGACCAGTTTCTACTGCTAATTGTTTTATTAGTAATTCTCTTTGTTTTGAATTAGTAATTTCTTCAGTATTTTCTTCATTAGTCATATTTTCTCACCTAAAAAAAAATTTGATTTAAATTTAAAAATCGTCATCTACTTCTTCTGCCATGATAATATTGGCAGTGTTAGCTCCTGCAACAATGGTTATGTTTCCATAATATTGGTCATAACCTTCCTTAATAGCGAGTAACTCATAAGTTCCTACAGGTACATTATTAATGTTGCAGCCTCCTGCAGAACCTGTTGTGCCTTCGTATTCATCACCAGTGTTACCATCGCCAATGATGACATCTACACCTTGTAATGGGTTACCATCACTATCTTTAACACTTACACTAACATTACCTGTTTGTGGAGCATTATTTGTTTGGTTGTTTTCAGGATTCTCCTCAGTCACTGGGATCTGCAATACCAGTGATTAAACCATTTTTGTATTCTGCTACGTTTTGAGCAGTGACAAATGATACAATAGCATCACGGGTACCTAATTTGTTAGTTGGTAAATCAGTTAACAAAGTAGGTGCGAGTAATCTTTTAACTTCAATGGTAGCGGAGTCAACGAATAACATTGCATCGGATTCAAGGTTGGAATCAATTAAGATTGGTATTTCTGCACCGTTTGGAGCTTCGTAAGCAACAACTCTGTGTCCTAAGCCAATATCGATTTTGTCGTTGTATCTTCTGTAAGGTGCAACGATTTTTTTAAGTTGTTTAGCAACAAGGTTAGTGGTTACAATAACATCTGGAGTACCGTTGTTTTGGTCGATGATGTCAGTTAACATGTCATCGATTAAATCTTCGGTGACTGGTTCGTTAGTTAAAGTTTCTTTGTTAGTGGTAACTTGGTTTACGAAACCTTTGAAGTCTTTATCAGCAGCATTACCAGTTCCTTGGAGTAAAGTGTTATCTAAATCGTTAGTGACTTTGATAAATCCATCTTGGATTTCAGATTGTAATAAGTCAACTACATTATTACCCATTTGAGATAATAAGGAAACATCAATTGGGTAGATTAATGTTTTCATTTTCTCCATTTTTTCATCGTAGGATGAAGCTACTGCTTGAGGAATGTCATCGTTTTCATTGATGAACTGGGATACACCAGAACTGTTTTTAAGGTAGAATGCAGCGTAGGTGCTGTTGAAGTTATCATCCACTCTTCCTTTTGATTCAAGGAATCTGAAGTATGGTGCTTTTTCAAATACACGTGATTGTAATTCAGGACTGTATGCGATTTGCATACTGGTTGGTGCTGCATCAGTTAATTGCATAGCTTTTTGTAAATCAGCAATTTGTTTGTTGTTTTTTTCGATTTTTGCTTCTAAATCTTTCATAGTAAGTTCGGTCATGGTTAATTTCTCCATTTGAAAGTTTTTTTTAATTTAAATTAGAATATAAAAAAATTATTAATTTTAGTTTTTTATAATAATGATTTAAGGAAATCTTCTTTAGTTTGTTTAGCAACTAACATTTCAGCTGCTTCACGACTGGTGAATTCAGTTTTTTCCGCATCATTATCTTCATCGTTTTTATCGATTTCTTCTTCATTGTATTGGAAATCTGGTTGACGATTTTTATTTAAATCTTTGAATAATTTATCCATTTGTTCAGATACAGCTTTATCCACAGTATCTTTAACTGTTTCAGTTACATCAGTTTCAGAAATAGATTTAATTTCAGATTTCACAGATTCTAATTCTGTGTGGAATAAACCTTTGATATCTTCAAGGGTTAAGGATTTTTCTTCCTCTTCTTCCTCTTCTTCTTCGTTGGTTTCGGCAGGTTTGCCTTCACCTTCATCTTCATCGTCTTCTTCGGATGCGGATTTAATAGCATCTTTAACAATTTTCTCTAATTGTTTAGATACTGCTTGAACAGTATCATTTAATAATTCTTCTTTCAAAGAAACTGAATTTTCATTAATTAAATCAATTACATCTTGTTTAGTTAATGTTTCTACTTCTTCGTTATTTTTTTGAGTCATATTTTGCACCTCATTTTTCATAATAGTATAACATGCACCAGTTAAGCAAGTGGATTTCACTAATCCTTTACTGGTAGTGATGGTTCCGTAAGTATCCCAATTTGCAGGCATACTTGTTAAGCTTATTTCTCTTAAGGTGATGTCTTTTATCTCCCACCCACCATCTTCTAATTGGGTGTGTTCAGTTACTCTCCCTCCAATTGACAATCCTAGTTTAACACCGATGTCTAACATTTCTTTGATGTCTTGAGCATATTTTGGTAAGATTGTAGCTTTGATACGTAAACTGTACGCATCTGTATCTACTACATGTGTGATTGCTCCAATGACACCATCGAATAATCCATACCAGTGATCACCATGCAAGTTTAAACCTGCTTGTAATTGTCTTTTCATGGATTCAATACATGTTGGTGTTACAATGTCTAATTGAAGGTCTTTGTTGGTTGTTGAAGCTATTCCTTCTATGGTTAATGAACCGTCCTCATTGAGAGTATAACTTTTTGTGGTTTCTGGATAGATTTGAGGACGTGCGTAGAGTTGGAATTGCTTTTCTAATACTTCAGTTGACATGAATATTTATTCCACAATCTATTTTTTTTGAATTATTTTTACATACTATAAAATTTTTTTTTTTAGAAGTGGGTTTCAGGATTTAAACCTGACTATTATGTAAAAAATGATTCTTTTTAACCCACATTTTTTCAAATTAATCCTTATTTTTTTTTAGTTTTTACATGGGAGGACCACCTCTCCATGAAAAACTAAAAAGAAAGAGAGTACATTTAAGGGTAAAAAAATGTGAAATGAATTATGTTACCCCTTTATGTAAATGAGAGAAAAAAAAATAAATTAGGAAATTTTTTTTTGAATGTTTTGTCATTATTTTTGAACAATGGTGATTTAAAAAAAAATAAAAGAAGTTACGGCTGGCTGAATTTTAATTATATTTTTTTTTAAACATTATTTTTTTTTCTCTCAATGATTTTTACATTATCTAAAGATTCATTTCATTACCCTTTTTCTTTTGTCGACGTGTTTTTATTGTATTTTTTCCCCTGAAAATGGAAAAAAAATACTGGCCTAATATTTTTTTTTTAAACAAAGGTGAAATATAGGTGTTTTTTTTTTAGAGACGAACGCATATTTTTTCCCTATTTTTTTTGGAGCGAAAAAATGTTTTTTTTGAGAACTGTAGGTGGAACAGGGAATCGAACCCTGCAAAGATTATTCCACCATCCATTTAAAATAAGAATAAAAAAAATATGAGAGGAATATGAAAAATAAAAATTGGAAATTTAGAAACGTGAGGATAAAAAAAATTTCCTAATTATTTTTAGATCATCCAATAGCTACTCTCCCATATTTTAATTTTTTTATTCTTATTTTCTTTTAACCAAAATAAAGGAAGTTATTTACTTTTCGTTGTTTTTTTTTAGAACCAGAGCAAAGTAGTTATATATTTTTTTTTCTTTGTTTTTGATAAGGGAGAAAAAGAATTTGAGTGTATGTTTAAAAAAAAAATAAGCTAGAAAAAACTCCCAAGAAAAAATTAGCTTTCAGGTATGTTGGGATTGAATGCTTGTGCCCAATCTTCCAAAGGTGTTAAATTAACAACATAATGCACCTCATCCTCAGGCTTAACCTTAGACTCCCAAACAGACAAATAAGTACATCTACAATTCGGATGAAACGGTGGATACTTCCCACCTTTAATCAAATCTTGGATATTATGAACAAGTTCTTCACCACGATTCTCAAAGGTAATCTTATCATTTTTATTGAATTCATAAGCATATTGCAAACAAGTAGTGCAGACATGTTCATCTTCAGCAGTTAACAACTTAACCTGAGTGTAGCCTTCATTCACATAAGACTGTAAAATACCAGTATTTTGAATACGTGAAGTTTCAGTCCTGGCAATCATAGTTGCCCTTTGACGTGGAGTGAAAGTACTTCCAGGCAACTGGGTTATACCTAACTCTAACAGTTTAGGTGCAAGGCTTAAAGGGTTTTCACCTTCAATGGCTGCACGAGTCATACGATTTTTAACAGCACCACGCAAATCATCATTAAGGTTTTGTATTAAACCATAATTATAATTCCTTGCGAAAGCGAAAGCTAATCTGTCAGTGTCAGTGTATCGTAAGTGTTCAGCTATGTTACTGTATCCTTTGCTTTTACCATAACTGTAGATTTCATTTAACAATCCATCTACTGTATCGTAAGTACCTGCAAGGATAGTATCCCAATCATTCTCCAATGACTCCCATATCTCCTGTTGATAATAAGCTTCATTGAAAAAGAATTCTTTAGCTTCATCACTATCAATCCAGTTAATACTGGCCTGTAAAACATCATCGATTTGTTTGGATAGTAATTTATAATATTTCATTACTTGGATATTATCACGTAGACTTTTTTCTGTGAACTCTTCTTCGAGTCCTAAGTCTTCAATTAATAATTGATTTGTTAATATCCTTTCAGCTGATATCATAAATTATACTCCTTACCAAGACGCTCCATGAGTAATGCTTTCTTTAAAGCTTTAGCTTCTAAATCCACTTTGGGATTGATTAGTTTTGCATCTTCAACATTATCAATTGTTGGTGCTAATGCAAATTGTGAATAGTTCATGGGTACATTTCCCCAATCAACTGGATCTAAACCATAATTTGACCTGACTTCATTGATGTATGTTGAGCCGTTACGTAATTGTTTGTCTTCAATTTCTGCACGGTTTAATTTGTTCTCTGCATCCTCACGATTAAATGTGAATACTTCACTGAAACCAGAACGACCAAGTGATTTGTTGAATTGGTCCTCTATCACACGGGCTGTACCATTTAATACTTTTTGGAAATCTTTATTCTGTGATTCACCCGTACCTGAACCGAGACTGGCGGTTTCAATAATATCCACTTTGTGTGGTGGAACACCGAAGTTAACAAGAATCACGTCACGACTATATTTCATTAAGTCCAGGAATTCCATATCCCTGTTACTGTTGGATGTTCTTAGGTAGTTGGCTGCTTGTAGGATTAATGTTCCTTTTTTGTTTTTTTCTTCACGTAATCTTTTACGGTTTGCTTCAACAGCTACTTGTCCTAAGTCTTTGTCGAATGTGATTATTCCTCTCGGGTCTAATCCACTGTTTTTGAATATATCTTTATTGTGGTCTTTACCGAGAATTTCTAATGTAATATCCGCAGATATGGAATCAATTAAACTTGTACCCCATCTACTACCTTTTAATTCAATCTTCGGTTCATAAATATGAATTAACTGTTCAGGTTCATAACGGATTTTTGTATTACGTATACCCCATTGACTAGTCTCTTGATCCCAACCAATCAACTCAGTAGGTATAAACTTAAACCCGTTAGGCACACGATTAAAAACTCTGTCATGATTAACTTCAATGAAAGCATCACCAGTAATCTTCCATGATGGCAATATCTGCTTGACTAGGCTACTGAATGTAGCTTCATCATATAATCCTCCAGGATGTCTGAAGAGATTATTCAAATAATTAACACGACCAAAATTAACATAATCATTGTATGGATTGTTAATATTGAATCCATTGTTTAATAATTCATCACAGTAGACTCCGCAGCATCTGCGAACCCATACATTGTAATGGTATGCGTCGTAGTATGTTTGGAGTAAGCTTATGCTTTTATCATGATCTGGTAATGCCCATTTGTATTCTCTGAAGTACTGCTCTAGTAAGCTACTGTATTCAGGTTTTCTTAGTGATGGTATAATATTTGTGAATGAGCTTATTGTTGATTTTACACGGTTAGTTATATTCATTATTTATTACCATCCTATCTAAATTTTTAATTTTTTAATTTTATTTTTTTATAAGTCTATAATCTCGAAAACAACTTCTCCAATATAATTTTTCTTCAAATAATTGAATGCATGAGCTGTAGCATCGACAATATCATCATGTTGCCCGTTTGGAAATGCTTTGAATTCGTTGATGAATATTTGTCTTAATTTATCATCAACAATATCAACATAGACATGTCCATCATAAATATAATTCTTTAATGGTGTTGCACGGTCAGCTTTACTATTGTTTGGTACAGCTACACCTCGTTCAACAAAGTAACCCATTAAATCTTCTTCCCAGGTATCGTATAATATTTTTCCTGCTGCGGCCACACCAGTTTCAATGATACTGATGTTATCATGACCGTCACGTATTACTGTGTCTTTAACGATGTGTGCGGTGTCTTTTCCGAATTGGCCGTATAGGAAATCTGTTATTAGGATGCTTTTACCATCTTCTAATAAGTATACGGGTACTCCTGCGGTGGAGTCGTTTTTACCTGGGTCTGATGATGCTATATCGTATCCTCTTACTTGTTGTAGTGTTCCCATTTCTGGACGGTACCAATGAATATTTTTCAATTCGAAGAAGTCCGAGGTGTCATCTATAGGTTTTTGCTGATATATTGATTGGAACACTCTTTCTCCAACAGATTCTCTTTTCTTTTCTAATTTTTCTATTGGATATCTTTCAGGCCATAATGGTGTTCCATCTTCTTTTATGGCTGAAAATTCTATGAAGTAATAATCTTCTTTTCGTTCTCTTTTGAATACTCCTTGCAGGTCTCCACTTGACCAGCGGGTATGGAGTAAAACAAGTTTGGTTTGTGGTTCGATACGTTGTTCGATGATTGTGTCAAACCAGTCTACTTTTTTCTGTAGTAAAGTTGGTGTTATATCATCAAAGCCTTTGTAAGGGTCGTCTATGATGATGTAGTCTGCATCTTGACCAGTGATAGATCCACTTGCACCAACTAATCTGATACTCCCTTGATATAATGTACCTTCACGGTCACAGAACATTAAATGGTCTTTAGCATGTTTAACATCTGATAAATAAACATTGAAGTATTCACCATAACGGCCAACAGCTTCTTTTAATTGTATACCAAATTTTTCAGATAATGTGGCTGCATTGTTAACAATTAAAATGTTTAAATCAGGGTCTTGGAATATTAACCATAATGGGAACGTTAAAGTCACCATTGAAGACTTTGAATGTCTTGGTGGCATTGCAACACATAAACGCTCAATATCACCTAAAAACACCATCGTCAATAATTCAGATAACTCATTAATATGATCAGCATCAACAATATCTTTATATCTTGATGCAACAAAAGTCATGTAGAATTCATAGAGATCATTTAATATTTCCTCCCATTCTTCAATGGTCAGATTTGGATTTAGATTTTCTAAATTTTCGCTTTGCATTTAATCTCTCACGAATCCTATTTGTATCAAATAATTGGCCAAGGTCATTCATATTATTCTCAACATTAACTTCCACATTAGACTCATTCTTCTTGAAATAATCATTATACAATTTATTCGCATCTAATGCTAAACGTGCAACATCTTTAGATGTCACATTACTATCTTCATCTTCAGCATCACGGCATGCTTGCTCGAACTTTTCAGGAAATTGACTTGCAACTTTAGCAACACCTTCCATGTTTTCAGCTATAGTTCCCGCAACAATATTCGGAATATTATTAATAGCTTCAATTTTATCCGCTTGTGCTTGAACTTTCTGTTTAACTTCAGGAGGGTCCTCTTTCGGTTTTCGTCTTTCCGCTCTCCTATTTAATTCGGCTTCGACTTTACTTTCCATGGATATTTTATCATTATAATATCTGGCTATGGCTGCATGTGAAATCTTTTCATTAAATTCATTTTCCAACCATCTAGAAATACTTCTTGCACTTTGGCCTTCAGATAATCGAAGCACTATTTCTTCAAAATGAGGAGACTTTTCAACTTTGCTTTTCCTGACCAAGTTCATCACCATGTGATAGTTAATATTTCAGATTTTTTGTAATTCTTGTAATATTACATTGTAACGTTACACTGTAATGTTACACCATAATGTGTTAATGTACCATGTTGAAAAATACATTCACAATAATTGTAATAGCAGTCAATACTGCACCAATAATTAGTATTTGATTATTAAATCTTCTTTGTTCATCAGCTTCTTTTTCTTTAATACTATCCTTTAAATTCTGATAATCAGTTTCAATTGCTTTTAATCGTAATTCTAACTCCACATCTCCTTTCTGTGAATCTATTTTGAAATCATTGAAACCTTGAATTAATATGTCAAGTTTATTATCCATGCTATTGATTTTATCATTCAATTCATCAATCCTTTTTTCTTTATAATCTGCACGGGCTTCTAATTCGGCGGTTTTCCGACTGATGCCTTGTATTTGTTCTTCATGTATACAATTATGTTCAATTGACATCATCTTCACCCACTGCATCATTTGTATTTAATGAAGAATATTCTGCAGCAGGATCAATGGTTTGATTATTTTCAGCTTCATAGTTTATTACAGCTAATTTTTCTGCTCTTTCAACACGTGTGTTTTCTGTTGATTGAACAACTACATAACCTGCGATTAAAACTATTATTGGTGAAAGATAAGCTAATTCTTTAGGTAATATTTCTACTAAAGCATCTTTTCCAATATATGTTATTAGTCCTGCTAGGAACACTATTGCGTTGGCTGCTTTGGATTTGATTTTATATGATTGTACCATTTAATTAGTCTCCAAATTATTTTTTTTATACTTTTAAAAAGAATTATTGGTGATGTCCGGATTTGCACCGGAGAATAATATTTTCAAAAAAAAATATATTATAAAAAAAAATTTTTTATTATTCCTTTTTTTATTACCCTTTATGAAAAGAATTACACACCATTTTTTTTGTTTTTAAATTATTTTTTTGAAAATTAACAAATGTCTGAAAAATATTAAAATTTAAACAAGAACCAAGAAAATAAAATAAAAATATATTTTTTTTATGTTTTTTAATTTTTTTTACATCACCATTCAGATTAGGATGTGATAGGGATATTTTGCTTTTCGTAATCCTGTGTATTCTAATGATGCTCTTGTCACTAATCCACATACCGTACAGTAGTCTAGGCAGTGTTCTTCATCATATGTTACAGTATTGGTTTTGCATTCTGGACATTTGTTGAAGTTGATTTTTGCTTTTTTTATTTTCGCCCTTTTCCTGGGCTTGTAGGTTAATGGTTTTTTATCGTGACACATTGATATTCCAGGATTAATTTTTTTTAATATTTCCCTTCATTATACTATAGGACATAGTCACAACATTTTATAATTTTTTCATTTATGATGATTTTAAAACCGAAAAGTATTTAATAGAAACTTTTTACTATATATTTTTGTGAAGAGATTTTATTTGTTAGAGTGAATTTTTTCATTTCATTTAAATAAAATTTTTTCCATTGGTATATACTCAATTGTTAAACACTTTTAGTCAATTGTTTAGACATTGTAAATTTATATTCAATAGGAATGGTAAATGGGAGAAAAAAAAGATAAGGATTATTTAAATTTTTTTTTTTAAATGTTTATCCTTTTTTTTAAAGATTCAATTTCGTAACCTTAAAAACATTTGTCTTAAAAAAAAAGAATTTATACATACTCTATAATTATCTAAAACATACAAATTTTCTTCTAACGAAAAAAAATGGTGATCCTTTCATTTTTTTTCTCTCTTTTTAATCATTCGTATAATATAAAAAAAATAGCTGGATTTTATTTTACCATTTTTTTAATAATGAAAAAGAAGAATTAATGGGATTTTATATTATTTTTTTGTTTTTTTTTTGAGTAATTTACGTGCTGCTTTTAAATCAGTGTAATATATATGTCCTGATGTTGAATGATAATGTATTCCGCCAAAACTAATTTTAGTATTTATCAAGTCTTTATTTAATTCTTCAGTCATTTTTAATCCAATATATGTTATGAAATACATATTGGAGTAGAATGCTCCGTAGATATCATTGCTTCTGAAGATACAATGTATTGTTAGTTCATTGTTTCTGATTATTACTTGTATGAATTGTAGGCAGGGTATGTCTTCTCTATCAGCATCTAGTGGTGGGTCATATGTTACTGCTACTGCACGGTTGCTTCCAGGATTATGTTGTAATCTTTTTTTCATTACGTTGAATTGGTTTATATTGAAATGTGCTAATATCCTATTTGGATAGGAGTAGACGAATCCTTGGTCGGATTCATCTTCAAATGATTTTACATATTCATATAATGCATCACTTTTAATAGGGCTTCCTGGCAGATCATATTCTCCATTTTTGATATCTGTTAGCATTCGGGTTGTTGTGTAGTGTTGGTAATTTATCCTGTATTTTAGGTTTAATGGGTCCTCTATTAGATAGTAGTTACCTAATTTTTCTATTAGGTGATGGTTGCTGTCTTTATATGTTTCTTTCCCGTTTTTAATTATTTCTTTTATGAATTGTATGTAGCATTGGTTAATCGTCATCATTGTTTATCACCATCACTTCTTTTGTGGTTATTTCATGTATGATTATTTCAAGTACTTTATGTAATTCTTCGTTTCTGGCTTTTAGATTAGTATTATAATTCATTATTCTTGTTAACTCATCATTACGTTTTTTATCTTTTTTGTCTAATTCTTTATTTAGTTCTTTTAAATTGGTTATTGTTTTTTCTAATGTTTCGATTTTTTTGTTTTTAGCTATGATTAATTTTTCTAGTTTTTCTTCTTTTGTAAATGTTGGTGCTGGTTCTACTTCTGCTATTTTTGTCATTATGAAGTCCTCCTTGTTTCGCTGGTTAATGTTATTGTTCCGTCAGGTTCTATTATTATACTTCTCAATAATTTTCCACTGGACATATTTTGTGTAGATATGTATATGTCTGTGTCTTCAGGATATTTGGATAATGTTTTAATTAATTCTCCTAAAGCTATAGGTGTAGTTGGGTTTCCTTTAACCATTTTTAGAGTCACCTTTCCATTCTATATTTAAATCCTATCTTATCACTAGTTGTATCTGCTTGACGGTTAATTTTATCATGCCTTTTACATGAACTGTTTAATGGGTTTGCATTAAAATATTGGTGATATGTTGCATCACAGAATAATCTTTTTTTCATAATTCCACTCCTTTTTCATATTCACTGTATAATTCATTTAGTTCATCTAATAAACTTATTATTTTAGAATCATCTTTATATTTCTTATATAATGTTTCTATTGCTTGTTCATAGCAGTTACTGTATGCTAGGTTGGTGAATGCTCTTTTTCTCCATTTGTCACGTGATTCTAGTAAATAGTTGTTGGATGTGATGTTGTGTATTTTGCCGGCGAATTTTTCATTTGCTTGTTGATCCATATCTTGGATGAATCGTGTTAATGTTTTTTCACTTGCATTATGGTAGTTTAGTTCGATTAGTAAGGTTTTCATTTTTATTCTCCATATTTTATGTCGTATCTGTCAAGTATTCTTTTTAACTCTTTATTTTCTTGTTTTAATTCTTTGTTTTCTTTTTTTAATTCTCGTAATCTATCTGACACATCATATTCTTTTACTTCGGAATAAAATAATTCTTTAAGTGCTTTTTTTATTTCACCATCAGTATTATCAATAAATTCTTTTATTGTAAGAATACGATTATTAATTTCTTTTTCTCTTATTTCAGATAATTGTTTATACCGTTCTGAACTTTTTTTTAACTGCTCATTTTCTTTTTCTAATTCTTTAATTCTTTCACTTGCTTTATCAGACCAATATTTGCACCCATCATATAAATCAACAATGGCTTGATTTTGGTCATTAAGAAATACTACTAATTGTGCTACAAATTGTTGAGCATTCAAATCATTATGTTTCAATACAATCACATCACCACTACGATTCTCTTTCACACCGATTTCATCATCATAATCCAATATTATTGTAAATCTGTCTTCTACTTTTTTTCTACCAACAAACAATCGTTTATTTTCAGTCATTCCACATCACCCTTTAACTGTTTAATTTTTTTATCTTGAAAATTGAGTAATATTGCTATTTGTTCAAATGTAACTGGCATTACTACTTCCTTATCATCATCAAATAACATAATTGCTTCTTTTGTAACTTCAAATGAATATCTACTCATTCAGAATCACCTTTTTCTTCAAAAACACTATTAACAAAAGCATTATATTCCTCAGGCAACCTACCTGCAATCAATTCACCTTTTCGTTGAGCGATGAATAAATCAGGAGCATCTACTTCAATATGAATCGTAATATGATATTTACTCATTCTGAATCACCATATTCTCTTTTTAACTCTTCCATTCTCATCAAATCACATTTATTGATTGCTTTTATGCAATCGTGAATGAATGATAAGTCTTTATTGTCCAATTCATTTAATAATCTACAATAATCTACTTTTGATTCTGCACCTGCGAAATCAACACTTAATAATTTGTATGTTAATTCTTGTATGGTCATTAATGTGTCATCACAAGCAGTACAACACTTGTTTAATTCATTAATTGTTTCATTTTGTTCATTTAACAGATTAGTTATTTGTAGTACAGTCATTTCCCGTACATTATCCGTCCTATATAGTTTTTTAGTCATTCAGAATCCTCCCCACATTTTCCAAAATATTTGATAAACATTTTTTCTATTTTTTCAAAATCATCTTCAGAAATATGTGTATTTAACATTAAGGGTCTTGTTCTAAGTTGTTCTTCATATAATTTATTGGATAAGTCGTTTAATTCATCAACTATCCTTTCGCCAATACTTTTATGGTCTAAACTTAATGCTCCAAGTTTCCTGTCTCTTGTTTTCTCACGGATTACTAAACAATCGCCTTCTTGACACTTATAAAGCCTTATTTCGTATTCTTGTTTTTCAGTCATTTTCTTTTCACCTCTTCAAAACATTCACAAGCTTCACCTAAAGGATTAATATTCATATACCTTAAATCAGCCATACCTCTGCCATGACAACCTCCAGGATACTTTTTATTATTCACAGTCCAAGAATACCATTCACAATTACCATGAATCCTTAATAAACCATCAGATTTTTTATTAAAATCAAGATTATCGTCTTTAAGATATTTATCATTTAACTCTTCCTCATCAACAAGAATAACTTCATGCAACATACCATCATGCTCAAAAAAATCAACTAAACCAACATTTTTAACCTTTAATAATTTAGCTATTAATGTATGGCTTGTTTTCTCATGATTCCATTCATCTTTTTTTAAATTGAAATCTAAAGCATAATATTCTTTTTCACCAATATTTACTCTTGAAACTTCATCTACACAGAATCCATTTTTTATTAAATGTTCTCGTAATTGTCCCGTTAATCTATAATTAATATTATA
Source organism: Methanobrevibacter sp. (assembly GCA_017460025.1). GTDB lineage: Archaea > Methanobacteriota > Methanobacteria > Methanobacteriales > Methanobacteriaceae > Methanocatella. Next base: position 17,596 of record JAFUBV010000001.1, read on the forward strand.
TTCAGGGTCGGTTGGATAGATGATTGCAGTATTATCAAATAACATTTTCTAATCCTCCACATATGCAGTAAATGGTATGTAAATCATGAAATATTCCACACCATCCTCAAAATGATTAAAATGAAGTTTTATTTTCTCATCCCCATTTATCATAGCTGCATCAACAACACTATGAACAATACTTAAAACATCAACTACTTGGTTTTTTGGTGGACGATATGGTAATTCAACTGACTCAACCATTTTAAATTTCAAATAAACCCCATGTATATCATAATAGCTACCATAGATTGTATAATATGGTCCTATTTTACGATTTATTTTTCTGGTTAACCATTTCACTTTTTTATCTAGTTCCTCGGATAGTTCATTGCATTTTTTCCCGATGAATCTTGCGGATTTACGAGTCATTTTACTTTCCCACCTCCTTCCTCAGGACAACTTTTTTTAGGGAAATTATTAAAACCTACTTTTTCTAAGTATTCTAATGCTTTCTTGTCTGCACATTCCCAACTTTCACAGTAATGTTCATGTTTTAAGAAATATGATAATATACTCATTGGTCTTAAAACAATATCCTGGCAATGTGGTGCGTAACCTCTAGTGATTTTTTCTTGTTTCAATAAACAAGTACCTTCAGGTTTTGATGGATCATCATACTTGAAGTAAACACAATGTAAATGTCTATCAGTCATATTAATATTCCTCAAAATCTTTACAATTTTTAACTGGTTCTTTATGTCCTTCCAGGCATCCGAAGGATAATCCTTTTTCCCAATCTATTTTGTCATTATTGTGGATGCAGAATTTACAATCGGATTCCAAATATGTGACAGGTACATGGTATGCTTTGGCTATTGCATGTTCTAATCTGCAGCCCCTGGCATGTTGCCACCCATAACCCATTGCAAGAACATCCGCCATACTCATGAATAATATTGATTCAGCGAAGCATTCTAGGTCAGATTTATTCTCATGATCTTCAATTACTGTAGCCATTATCTCACAATTATCATTGAATTTATCAAATAATTGGTTGGCCATTTCATTTCTTTCTTTATCAATTTCTTCTTTTGTTTTACCATTCATTGGTGAGCTTAACATTATTTTTAATTTCTCAGCCATCCATATCACCACTAATTTTATCAACTACTTCTTTTAATCTTGTAAAATTGCTTTTCAACCTTTTCTTTTCATATTCCATTATTCTTTTCATTTCATCTTCATCAGGAGGATAATATTTCATTCAAATGTTAATCTCTTCTTTTCTACAGAAAAAATGAAATAATCCTGTGCACATATTCATACAAGCACGATATAATTCCCAATCCATTTTTATTCCTCCCAATGATTTAAAACTTCATTTAAATTTAAAATCATCTTACCCTCGATAATTTTAGGATTATACCCTGCTAATCTACGAAGTAACACTTGTACTTGTTCTTCTGAAGCATTACTAATATCTAATTCTGCGAATTCACCAACCCACCAATCAATATCATCATCTTTTAATGTGAATTGTGCTGTTTTTGATAGGAATGTTAATTCATCGCAGAATAATATAACACTACAAGCCATTATTTTATTCCCCCTATTTTGTTTTTATAATCTACTTTCTCCAAGATAATATCCAAAGTAATAAACATCACATCAAAATCAATATTACCTGAATTCAATGCAGAATCACATAACCTATAAATTTCTGCTTGTAAGTTATTGTCTTTGATTATTGCATTGATTAAATCCCCAATTTCTTCTTCATATTCAGTTAATTTATTGTCTTGTTGGTTTAATATATCGCAGACTTCATCAACACTTAGATAGTTATTGTCTTCATCCGCAATTTGACCTAGTTCCTCTGTTTCCCATTCCACATGATATTTATCAGTCATTTTTATCATTCTCGGAATCTTTTTTTAGTAATTCTTTGAAATCTAATCTCCAACTGTTTTTAAACTCAGGATTATCTGCAACATATAAACCATCAATACTGGTTAATTCATGTTCATATGATTTATTACGTTTCTCAAGAGTGTGAGAATAATAGGCTAATTTAATAATGATTTTGCCCGTAATCTCATTACTTTCTAATAAAGATTTAATCATTTTACTGTTTAGTTTATCGGATATTATGAATCCTAAGCTTATTCCACATATGAATATTAACATGAAACTTATTCCTTGCATTATTGGTTCAATCATAATTTTACACCTCTCCTTTAAAAAAATAATAAATAATGGAATTTTTTTTATAAGTAAACTCCATTAATTATAACAAATAACTTACCAGGACCACTAAACACACCATCATCATAATTTTTGAATTGTACTTTAATCTGATCCAAAGGCACATCTAAAACATTACCCAGTAACCATTTTGATGGTACAAAATTATGTTCTTCTGCTTTGAAATGTGCTCTAAGATTATTATTTTTTTTAGTTACGTGTACTGTGATATTTGGAAAAATATCTAATAATTTCATTGCTAATTCGCCTTCATTCATAAATATTCTACCTCCATTTCATTAATATTTCATCTACTAATTCGCTGAATTTTTTATCTGGATTTTCTTCTATTTTTGTTAACATTTTAACTACTTCATCTCTTGTGAATGCTCGCATTGTTAATTTTAATATTGTTAACATGTTTTGTATGCGTAGTTCCTGCTTAACTTCTTGTAGTTCTTTTTTAATTTGATTTAAGTTATAGGATTCTTTCATTATTTTATTCCTCCATGCAGTCTTCTAAGTAGGTATGGTCTACTAATATTATTTTTTCATTGTTTAGTGGGCTTTTTAGTATGTCCACTAGTTTGGATTCATATTGTTTTATGCCGATTTTTACTTGGGCATTATCTGGGCATTGTTCCAGATATTTTTTTAGTTGTTTTACTGTTAGTGGTTTCATTGCATCCTCCCTGTGCTGATTTGGATTATTGGATATCCATCAACAACTCCATCATCATTATTATTTTTTTGTTTAGGTCTTGGCAGATGTAAATCTGCTACGTTTATATAGAATGGATTCCTTGTTAAAGGACCATTTCTATTATAATTTCTTCTAATTTTATAAGCCACCATAAAAGTTATTCTCCATTATATTTTTTTATATAATCAGTCATTGCTTCAGTTATGGCTTCTTTAAACCATCCACGATTGAAGCTTTTGCTGCATGCTATTGTTCTGAATTCAACATATGTTTCTGTGGGTACTCCTACAGTAAACCTGATATCATCAGACATTTTATTTCCTCCCAAATTCTTTTAATATTCCATTAAAAACATCTTCATCATTTGGACCATATTTTTCACGATATTCGATATCATAAAAACTATTGAGTTCTTTTAAACTCATTCCGCTTCTGTAAACATTTCTCATAATTTTTTCGATAGTGTTTATTATTTGAAGATCATTTTTATTTCTTAGATAATTTTTATAATATTCCGTTTGTTTTAATGAAGTAGGGATAGATGGATTTTCAGATTCAAATTTGTCAACACCAAATATTGCTGATTCTTTTAATTCAGCTAATTCTTTTTTCATTGTTTCATAAAATTGTTCACTAGAAATCATAAAATCGCCTATTTCATTATTTTATCACCAATTAATTCATCAAGAGTAGATTGAGTATTCTTTAAAGAATAAGAATTATAATCTCGTATAAATTTAGCAAAAGTAAATGGGGTAACATCATTTTTACCATAAATACTATGATATTTTTTATGACAATCATTACAAAGAGTTACACAATTACTATCTTCAATACGATAATCTAAATGGTCTTTATATCCATAGATATGATGGACTTCTAACCCATGATTAATCTTTTCAGTATTATGATACCCACAACATTGGCAAGTAAAATTATCTCTTTCACGAACTCTCATTTTCATAGCCCTATATTCCGGATCATTTCTTGTTGGAGCAGTAACCTCTTTTTTCCATTCTTTAAGATTATCATATAATTCAAAACCAATTTTTCCTTTTTGTTTATATAAAGGTTCATCACTCCATTGTAGAATATGTAATCCATCATATGAAGACTCTCCACCCACCATATCCTGTAATTCTATAATTCCTTCTTCTGAAAAGAAAAAATATATATAATAATTGCATTTTTGAATCCCATAATTTAATAAAAATAATTGGAAATAAGGATTCATATTTTTAATAAACACAATATCATATTTTTTAACTTCATCAAATATCTTAAAAATATCAAATTTACTATTAAAATACTCTTTTGCATCTATAAATAATGGATTAACATCAATATCTTCAAGAAAATGCTGAGTGGTATACCATAATTCTTTACCTCTATGTTCATCACCTACAAAAGTATAAACTACATCCTTTTCCATTATTTCATTGTTTGATTCAGCATACATTAATCCATTAGTGTGTTTAAACCATTTTTCGTTATCAGGATTCCAATTATTCAATTTTCTATTAATTGCACCATTTATTCCTCCAAAGTATATCCCATAACTTTCTTTTTTAGATGAAGATTGAAAGAAATTATATAACCACTTTTCAAAAGGTCCTGGAAAATATACATCTATGAAATTTAATTTTCGTAATTTTTTATGTTTTTCTGCACTAACCATTTTTTTCACCAGCCCATTGAATGTTTACCATAAGTGATCCCAAGCTTTAGTCTTCACAACACCAACCTTCTCAGGATGAATATAACAATACTCACCAAAAGGATAACCCTGACTAGCACCATACTCAGTCAAAGCCTTATACCAGCCATGAAAACGGTCTAAATTAACAGACTTACTAATATAACCAATCATAATTAACGCATTACGATAACTATGACCTTCATCCAAATGTGGTTTAATACGTTCAAATAATTCTTTCGTTTCTTGTTTTCTTTCGCTTGTAGATTGCTCTACTATTGTTATCATACATTCACTCTCCTAGGTCTTCTTAATTTAATATCCTCATTTTTTCTAGCTTCCTGGAATAATCGGTAATATTTTGTTGATCCGATTCCAAGGAGTTTTTTTATTTTGTTTACACTGTAGCCTTTGTTGTAGTATTCAACAAAACGTGGATACAATTCATTAAAATAATCAGGAATCATCTTTTCACTCCAAATCTTTTAATAAAATCAATAAAATCAACTGGATTAATATTTTTCAAACCATAAACACTGTGATATTTATCATGACAGAATTTACATAATGTAACACCATTATTTTCATTGACGGCTAGTTCAGGGTTTTCTTTGTATCCAAATAGGTGGTGTACTTCCAAGTGTTTGTCTAATCCGCAGCAGACACATTGTTGATTGTCTCTTGATAACACTTGTTTTTTCCAGTTATCATATCCAGGTATTTCATCTTCACGAGTTATGGTGATTGGTTCATCAGATTCTTCAAGTTTATTAACAAAATTAACATCTAATGATATTTTAGCTGATGGATGATAATATCCTATTAATTGTATATGATCTCCATTTTTCCATTTATCAAATTCTGCACAGGAATTTCCAAAGGTAGCAGTAATTGTTTTTTCAGTGTCATTGTCATAAATTGTGACTCCTTGATAATATCCTTTGTAATTGACATGAGGTTTTAATACATTCTTAATTTTACAATCCAAACACACATATCCTTTTTCTCTTAAATTAAAATCCTTTAATTTAGTATAAAATAATTCACCATTAGAAAATGATTTTATCACATTAATCAAATCATCGTCAGATAATCTTAGGCTTAATCCATAATTTCGTCCAACATTTAATGCTTTGATTATATCATTTCCTGTAGTAATTGGATAATTAATTATGTAACGTTTCAATCCTTCATCCCAGAATATATGCTTAACATCTTCTTCATAAAATGCAGAATCAACTACAGCTCTTAACTCTCGTTGTTCACCAGAACGTTTTGGAATTATGGATAAACTATCCACATCCTTTTTAAATGAATACGCATTTAAATTAATTTCCATTTTTATCAATGCCTCCATCCTTTTTTTATTTTCCTATTGGAACTTTCACTTTTCTACGTTTACGAGTAACACTTAAACCATCAATAGCTTCCAAGAAATACTCATTAAACAAATACCTATAATTAGATAACAAACCTTCAAAATCAGCATCCAAAACATAAGTAACACAATAATCATCCATATCCCGGATACCTCTACCATAAGCCTGCATCAAAGGCATTATAGTCTGATACATATACCAGGACAAATCATATCTTTTACGAATGTTAATCTGTTTTCCTGCAAGACTTGGGAATGGCATTTTATAAATTATCTGAAAACGACATTTATCTCCTTTAAAATCCACTCCATCTTTAACTCCAGCACCTATAAGTATTGTTGGTTTGTGTGATTTTTCGAATTGTTCTATGAATTTGTTACGGTCTTTTCCTCCAGCTATCATTATTTTATGTGATGTGGATAATTCTTGTTTTAACCACCAGGCTTGTTGGTTACTAGATACATGGATTACTCCTTTTTCATTTTTGTGTTTGTGGAGTATTTCTTCGATTTTGTATAATCCATTAACGTTTTTCCAGTTTCCTCTTTTCATGTTCCCCACATAATCTCTGATGATTGGTCTGTTCTTTTTGGGGAATGGTGATTTTACATATATGTAATATGTTTCATCGGGATTGATTCCTATCCAGTAGCAGAATTTGTCTTTGTTTCCTAATGTTCCTGTCATGAATAGTCTTGTTTCTCCGAATTGTAAGAGATTTTCACTATGGTTTTTAATCATTAATGGTTTGAATTCTGCTTTTAATCCAGTATGATAATCATCTTGTTGGATCTCTTTTTTAGTTGGTATTTCGATGATTAATTCACCATCTTTTAATTGTTTCCTTAATTCTTCAAATTGGTTAATTTTTCTTTCATAATGATTTAATGTATCATCATTGAAAGTATCTGATATACTTATGTTTTCACGACCACCATAAGTTTCATTAATATATCTGATGAATTGGATTTTTGTTTCATTTATTAATTTATCACATACTCCAATCCAATATATTGGACCTTCCATTTTCTTCAAAGTCAAACCATGTTCCAAACCATCAAAAATATCAAAATCATAATCTTTCTTAATAGTTTTACGATTCAAAGTAGTAGTTACTAATTGCATTACTTTTTTCTCAAAATTATGGGTTTCATCCAATATTAATAAATCTCTTTCAGGCAATACTTGAGCGAATCTTCCAGCGAAATATAAATAATCATAATTAGTTATAATTGTTGGAGAAGCTAATGCTTCCTGCACTGCCTTATTGTATCTGCAATCTTTACATTTTTTAGATTTTTTAGGTTTTTCAGGTTTAGCATATTTATTAGGATTATTTTTATGTTGTTGTAATGCTACACGATAACTTTCCAACATTTTAGCATATTGTTGATTAATAGTGCATGGTTCACAGGAACCTTCAAGAAGACATTCATAATTACTTCTTCCTTTGATTTCTTTTAACATATAATCGAAATCCTGTAAGTATTGTTCCTGAAGTTGATTTGTCATTGTGCAGATATATGATGTGACGAAGTAGTTTGCTATTGTTGTTGCAATAGCTGATTTACCAGTTCCAGTTCCTGCTTCTAATATAATGTTTTTATATCCTTCATCGATTGCAGTTAATATTTCATCAATGATTTTTCTTTGTTCTGGTCTTGGATTGTATCCTTTTAAACTCCATTTTTCCATATCCATGTTTTTTTCACCTCCATTTTGGGTAGTGTTCTTTGACGTATTTCCATTCGTCTAGTAGGTCTGCTTGGTATTTTAGTTCGTGTGTGAAGTCTTCGTATGCGTCCCACATTATGTCTTCTAGTTCTTCTTCAGTTAGTTCTAGGATTTTTGTTGCTTCTGTCATGGCTTTTGGTTGGTATGTTGTTGTTCTTCTGTAGTCTTTCCAGATGTTTAGCCATGCTCTGGTTTTTTTCTCGTTTTCGATTTTTTCTTCTATGTTTTCTTCGTAGTAGCTTGATTCTAGTAGTAGGCAGATTTTCATTTTTGCCATGTTCATTGTTTCGAATTGTTGTCTTAGTTCTGCTCCTCTTTCGTCTCCGTTTTTGTCTTGGTATTCTAGCCATGCTTCTAGGCATTGTGTGAAGAATTTGCTTAAGTTTGGTATGTTCTTTTTTGCGATTTTTAGTAAGTTTTCATCTATGCTTACATGTATTGTTTCTTTTCCCATTTTTCTCACCGTCCAGTAATACTTTTTTTATTATATTGTAATACACTAAAAATAGGTGTCACCCCCCTAAAACCAAATATGGCCATATGGATATTATGGCCATACGGCCATAATCGGGTATACCCCCTATATACCTTTTTCAGAGTAAAAAAAACATTACACTTTATTACTCCTAACATTATCAACAGCCTCCTCAAAAATCAGATCCAACTCACAACCAACTTCCTTACAACGAGGACCCAACTCAAAACGAACCTCAGACAAAACATTATCATCCAAAACACCATCATTCATACTAATACGAGTACGCAACATACTCTCTGCCTCATTAACAAGCTTAACCTCCTCATTAGACCAAACCTGCTCCAAAACACCAGCACTCTCAGGAGACAAACCAATACTCTCCAAAGCCTTACTATAAATAAGAATAGCTTCACGAGCATCATCAACAGTAACAACATCACGCAACTCAGTTTTAGCACGAGCAATACTTAAACGAGAAATAGCCTTCAAATCCCTAGCAGTAATAGGTTTCGCAGAATCATCCCTTTGAGCAACACTACGAGTATCAACATAAAAATCAGTTAACAAATTAGCAGCCTCTTTACTCAAAGTAGGGAAACATTCCATTTTAGCATAAGTAATATACTTCTTAAACAAATCAGTATCAATTACTTCAACATCACCAACAAATTTCTCATTATTCAACAAATTAATAGCTAACTCACGGTCTTTCTTCTCATCAATAATATCCTCTAAAGCAAAAACCAAATCAAACCTAGATAAATTACTATCCGGAATATCAATCTGCTCTTTCACAGATTTATAACGATTAAATTTACTATACTTAGGATTAGCACAAGCAAGAACACTAGTACGAGCAGACATACTTTGAACCAACCCTGCTTTTGCTGAGCTAACACTTAATTGTTCCATAGGTTCGTTCAAACTTTTCTGAGTTTTAGCAGATAACTTATCATACTCATCAATACATAGTAAACCAGTATCTGCTAAAACCACAGCTCCCGCTTCCATTGCCCAAGTACCTGTTAATTCATCTTTAACAGCACTTACAGTTAAACCTGCTTGACTTGTACTTGTACCTGCAATACTTATGATTTTAGGTGCTCTTTTGTTAATAGCTGAAATCAATTGACTTTTACCAATACCCGGATCACCTATTAATAATACGTGAATTGTCCATCTATCCATACCATCATTTTTGAAAGTATCATTAACTGGACGATTCCCTTCAAATAATTGCAACAATAATCCTTTCTTAACAGTATCATAACCATAAATTTCAGGAGCTAAAGTAGCAACTAATCTTTCATAAATATCTTCCTGATGAGATAGTTCACGTATCATTTTTTTATCAGAATCAGTAATCCGATAATCTTCAAAAGCATCATCAACAGGAGCAATATTATGCAAGTTGATCATAAATTCAAACTCTGCTTTATTCGGTTCTATCTGCTCAATATTAAATTTACCAAGAATATCACAAACATCACCTGCCTTCAAATTATGTGATGGACAAGCAAGATAATCCTGCATATAACCTTTAAACTCACGACTAACACCACCTTGACGGAATTCTAAAGGTTCTTCCAATTTAACATAACGAGTATTACGATATTCACTAGATTCAGATGCTAACCTAAAACTCCTACCACCACAACTAGGACATAAATTAGGCATTAACACATTCTTACTAGATTCCACATCAACAAAATACATACGAGCACAACCCCTGCACTCATAAGCAGCTTTCTTCAATTGAACATTAATTGGTGTAATATTCTTAATCATAGCTTTAGAGGAAATTAACTCCCCATTGTAAGTTGTATCAAGGTCATGTAGTAGAACATTCGGAGGCACATCAACTAGTTTAACACTAATATAATTTTTAGCAGTTCTTTTTTTGTTAATACGTTTTTCAGCATAACTTATAATCTGCTCCCAAGTTAAATCAAAGAAATTTTTCTCAATTTCATCATTGAAGAAATTATTAAGTAATGTGTAATCCACATTAACTTTCTCTTGCTTATTTGATTCTTTAGCAAGAGTTATTTCTTCTTTATAATTCTCAGATAAAAATTTGAGAAATAATTTCTTAGGATCTGACATGATTCATCCTCCAAATTTTTCCACATTCAATCTTTTATTCGATTAATTCTTTTTTTGCTATTTGATATTCATCCAAAGTAATTTCCCCATCTTCATGCATCTGCAGCAATTCACTAACAATAGTTTCACGAGTAGCACGAGTTTTTTTAGCTTTTAAATTAGCAACTGCAGTTTCAATCTGAGAATATTCTCCGATTAATGTTTTAATGTTTTTACGTTTTGGTTCTTCGTTTTGTACGAGTTCTGCTTCAACTACTTCTGCTTTAGCAGGAATAGTCTCTTTTTCAACGGTTTTTGGTTTGCTTGGCCTATCAGGAACACTTTTCTTAACTTTCTTAGTTTTTTTAGTTTTCCTAGCTGATTTTTTTTCTCCAGTCATTTCTTCAGCAGATACTTCACCTGCACCTATTAAGTCTGCGATTGCACGTGATTTTGCACGTGTATGTGCAGTTGATGGCACATCATGTTCAGCATTACTGAATCTTCCTCGAAGTTCAAAGTTAGCTGGTTGTGTTTTGTCCCTTTTGTCTCCATGGTAACGGATTTTATCGTAGATGCTGCAGACACCGACAGCTGTAGCAGTTCTTCCGTTTGGTAGTGTTGCTTGAACATAGAATTTTGATGTAACTATTTGGCCGGTTTCATCACGGGTTTCTTCTTCATGGACAATTTTATCACTTATGTTGAAAGCTGTTGCCAGTTTTCTCCAAGCTGATTTTTTCTTAGCGTTTTTGTCTCCGATTTGTTGGTAATCGGATTCGTCTAGTAGTATTTCCACTAGTTCTTGGTAGTTGTCCATGAATTCTTTTGCTGCACTAACATCAACGATGTCAAATTGGTTTGCAAGTGGTGTTGGTGTTGGAACAATAGGTTCCACTACCGCTACATCACCAGTTATTTCTTCACTCATTATTATTCACGTCCTTAATTTTTTTTTATTCATCGAAGAAGTCGTCTTCATCTTCTTCTTCATATCTTACACTGCGGTCTGGATCAACTTGTACCTTGTATTTTCTTACAGGGTATTGGTTGTCATCATCTTCGTCAGGTTCTATTAATTTCACTAATTCTACACGTAAAAAGTCACCTATTGCTACTTTTTTGTAGAATCTTTGTAGATGTGCGTGTGATGGTAGATAACTGTATAATGGTTCTCCATCTTCATCTTCACCTACTTCTAGGACCATTCTTTTGTTGCCGTATCCGTCTGTTTCGAATTCGTAGAGGTTTCCTTCTACGAAATCACCTACTTTTTCAAATTTCGGATATTTAGTGTATCCGGTTTCTTCTTCGGGTTCGATTTCTTCCCATGCCATTTTATTATTCCTCCAAAATTATTTTTTTTAGTTTTTTATTATTTTTTTACAAATAAATTTTAGTTCAATCCAATCAGGGATATCTTTCCATGATTTTATTGTTTTTGGGAGTTTTCCTCCTTTACTGACAATTTCGATGTATATATCATCAGGATTTACAGTTATGACTCCGGGATTATATTCCAGGTTTAATAGTTTAGCCAAATCTTCATGGCCAATGACACTTTTTGCAGTGTATGATTCTGCACAAAAGCGTTCATAACTGATTTCTTTTTGCACGATGATCACATCGAATTCGCTCAGCATTGCCGAGCTGAAACCATTCCCAACATATTTCATAAATTTCCTCCTTCATTGTTTTGTTTGATTAAGCAATTTTTTTGATTGAAAAAATTATCAAAGCATTCACAATTGTTTATGCATTGGCTGCAGGTGCTGTGTTCTGCATCAAAGTTTATTATGTATTTTTTGATGTAGATCATCAAGCCCACTCTCCATTATAGAAATGGTTGGCTTCGGTTCCGAACCATCCTGCACCGTATTTAATGAAAATCACTAATAACAAGATGGTTATAGTGAGTATTGCTGTGAATATTACGTATGGTGCGATTTTATTGCACCATTTATCAAATCTACTCCGAGTATCTGGATGTAGACTTTTTGGAGTGTTGAAATTGTATCCAAAAAGAACTAAGATATATTGTACGATTAATGGTATATTCATAGTTTCACCTCCTGTATGTGGCTAGCTATTTTAAGCACATCCTCTGGTTTTTTAAGGATGATGCATTTTAAAAATGCATTGTCTTTCCAAATTTTATGTGGAATTCCGAGTGTTTCCACTAGTTTTACCATACTTTGGAAGCATCCATCACGAGTACTTAACTGTAATGCGTACTCTTGAGATATTTTTCTGGGATGATAATCCCATTGTCTGCATACAAAATTGCATGGTGTGTTGTAATTTTCATATAAGTATCTGCTGATGTCTGCTTCTGCCTGTAAGATTTGATTCATTGTGAATCACCTCTTATTGCAAGGTCATTGAGCATTCCTTTGCAGAAATTGATTTTGTCTATGATGATTGGTTTAGTGTATCTTATGTAGCTGAATTCTTTTCCTGTGAGGATTGCTTCAGTCATTTTGATTTCTCGGTATTTTTCCCATTTTTTTATGGAAATGAGATAATATTCTTTATCTCCGAGTGTTGCAGAGGTGATGTTTTTCTCAGCAATATGATCTGCTAACTCTTTTTTGAGTTGTTCGTACTCTTTGTTGAGTACTTGGAGATGTTTTTTAAAAAAAGTTTTTGAGGTAGCATTCATTCTTCCACCTCAATTAAATCGTCAATATCCTTGCCATGGATAACTTCGATTACTTTCCAGTAATCGTACCCGTAGCATCCACCATTTGTGGATTTTTCGGCTACATATTCGCTGTAGTCTTCAGCGATATGTTCTGCGATTACTTCTACAGGTATAGTTGCTTCTTTGTCGAAGCTACCTGTTAAGCAATCATAATTAAATTCACTAGTGGTGGTTGTGATTTCGTCACCAGGTCTGATTTCATTTCCTGGAGTGACCCACACTATGATGTTACTATTCATTTGTAACACCATCATTAAAATTAGTGTTTTCGTCGTGGATTAGTTCCACAAGTTCGTCGTATCCTTCACTTTTTCTTAAGTGATTTAGGATTTCTTTTTCGGTGCCTATGATTGCACCGTTGATTGAGAGGGTGGGTTGCCCATTTACATATTCTATATCTAACATATCATCTACCTTTTCGGGTTTTTACTAGAATGAAAATGTGTCATGGTTGCCGCCATGAGGTTTTTTCATCTGCATGTTAATATTAGATTTACCTAATATATAAAGTTACCTATTTAATATTTTATAAACCTTTTACCTACTACTATTATTAAGTTATTAACAACATATATATAAGACAAATGACAAAATAATTAGTATAACTTACCTAAAATATAATATAGGTAAAAATAAAGGAGTAAAATACAATGGAAAAATTTATATCAAAAACAAACTATGCTAACCTCCATTCTGATTCACTAAGATGCACAATACCAAAAGAAATTGTTAAAGCATTGAACCTTGAAAAAGGAGATAGTATAAAATGGACACTTGATGAAACAGGAAAAGTAACTGTTGAAAAATTAGATTTATAAAATTGATTTAATTTTTTTTCACTAGCTAAAAATGAATATAATTTGTTGATAGCTCTCGCTAAAACATTAATACTTCCCATTCGTTTAGGGACTATATAATATTTAGTAAATAAGTTTATATAGCATTTTAACCAATATTTATAATAGGTTACGAAAATCATACTATCTTTTCGGGTTAGTTATTTTTTTATGTAACCGTGGTGTGGAGTGAGATGTTGCCGCATCTACGACCTCCACACTTTCACAAATTACACAATATTATTTTGTAAAAAGTTTCTTTTAAATAATTTACTATTCCTTTTTAATTTGATTATACCTCAGAAAAAAATGATATTATTTTTTCAACTTTTTTTCAATTATTTCAATTCTCTTATCGTACTTCTTCATACCAGGTCTTCTCTTATTCAATTCACCATATATTTGAATAGCTTTTTCAGGATTAGTTTTCTCCAAAGATTTAGCTTTTTCTTCTAATTCTTTAGTTCCCTGCCTGAATAAGAATTCTTTACATCGTTTAAGTTTCTGTTCGGTGAATTGTGGAGCTAATTTTCTACCAGTTTCTAATTCAATTTGATGTAATTCATCAGAATATAATTGGAAGTATAACTTGTTGGCTTGATCATATAATGTAACTGCTTTTTTGAAATTATTGTGGTCTTCATTATATTTTGCTTCACCAATTAATTTTAATAGTTTTCTTTCATTAATTGATGGTGGGGTGTCTAGCCAGAACCATTGGTTATATTCTAGTAATCCTATTGTTTCGTAATCTGTAGGATTTTCTTTTAGATATTGTTTCCATTGGTTATCTAATTTCCTTTTTTGGTTTTTAGAAAGTTTTCCTTCCATATATTGTTCTTCTAATTGTTTTAGTTCTAGTAGATTTTGCGTCATCTTTTTTCACAACCTTTTTGAGGATTGTGTTGCACTTATTATTTTTGAAGTTTGAGTTATATATAATATTGGATAGAGAGCATTTGAACAGTAATACCCCCACCAATAGAAACAATATAATATTAATTATTTTCAACAAATACCCATATATATTCTTTAATTTTTATAATATATCTATTATTTTTAAACTAAATATGAAAAAAAGCAACTAATCAATGAAAAAAAGAAAAAAAAGAAAAAAAATATTTTATTCTTTTAATAATTTAACTTAATACCACAATGCGGACAATTAGCCCTTTGACCTTTAAAAGTCTTACCGCAACCACCACAAGTATAAGTCTTATTTGGATTAGGGAAAGAAGGACCAACACGCACAGCATTACCCTGAGACCTACCTTTAGCCCAACGATAAAACAAGAAAGTAACAATCAATGTGAGAATAAAACCAAATAATGGTCCAAGAATCAATGTACAAACGAATAATGCTATGAAGAATACTATTATTGTTGCTAAGTATCTTCCTACACTACTGGTGTTGTCTCCTCCTCTTCCTACTCTTGCTACTCTCATTTGATTTCCGCAGACTGGGCATTTGTATACACCTTATTCTTCTTCGCTTGTGAATCCGCAAGCGTCACATATATAATCATAAAGCATATTATTTTTCACCTTTATTCTATTTTTTTTTAGTTTATGAATTTGAATGTATCAACCATCATACAAGTTAAATTGTAATCAGGACTGCTAATCATAACATATTGGCTTTTATCATTATCTTTTAATATTGAGAAATATCTTACTTCACCTTTATAATCACCAATATTAGCTGTGTTTTTATAGATTGTATGTCCTGCAGCAGAATCATTAACTCTGTCTGCTTCATCGATTGTTATTTCAACAATACTGCTGCTTGATATTGTACTTACTTGTGTGATTGTGTCATTTGCTAGGTAGTCTGTTTGGTATGTTTTTTCTGCGTCGAATGTGAAGTTGGTTACGTTTGTTGTGTTGAAGGTTCCTAGGCCTTCTATTGTGTTAGTGTAGATTGTGGGTTCATTTGTGTTGTTGTTGGTTAGGAATAGTCCTCCTGCTAGTATTGCTAGTATTATTAGGATGATTGCTAGTATGATGATTATTATATTTTTTTTATCCATTATTTTTTTCACCTCTTTTTTTTATTTTTATGATTATATATTTTGTGTTTAAAGAGTTAATAATATTATCGTAAACTATTTAAAAGCAACTTCTTACATAATGAAACCAAACAAATCAAATAGGAGTTTAAAAAATATGTCAGAATTCGAAAAACTATTCAACGAATTATCCAGAACCAATGACCGAAGCATAATATGGAACAACTGGTTAGACTACTGCATCAACATCAACCTAATGCAAACAACTAGCAAATATGCTCCACGAGACTTCTACAATAACGAAGAAACATACTTTTTAATGTTTGTGGAATGGATAAATGAATTAAACAATAAATTGCAAAATGAATCTTATTATGATTTAATAGGAACATTATATGAAGAGAATGTGCAGAGTAAAGGTAAAGCTAAAGATTTCCAACAATATTTTACTCCAGCATCAGTCACAGAACTATTATCCGATTTAATAATTGATGAACAAAAAGAATATGATAAACCGTTCATGAGTGATCCTTGTTGTGGTAGTGGCCGTTTCATGTTGGCAGCACATACACGAAGTCAGGGAAAACTTATCTGCATCGGTCAGGACTTAGATGAAACAGCATGTAAAATGGCTGTATTGAATCTTTATAGTCATGGTGTGCGTGGTAGTGTTTTACATATGAATACTCTTGAAGGGACTTTTTATAAAGGATGGCGTGTTAATCGCTATTTACTTCATGGCATACCAGTACCACACATAGAAGAAATACATAATGTCAGTGAAGCTCACGATTTTTTAGGAGTTAAATATAATGGAAATGAGGATAATGTTCTGGTTGTTGATTCTCCCACTGTTGATAATAAATCTAAGGTAACCACATCCACTAAACAATCCACATTAATATAGAAAGGAGGTGTTTTTTGATATGAATCCTTTAGTTCAACATAACACTGGTGTGATTAATGAATTGCAGATGAAAGCAAAAATGAATTTAATCAACGATGTGCTGGAAAAATCTAGTGTCTACCTTAAAGGTACACAGTTAATGGAATTAAATAAAATATTGAATGAAATATTAGATGGTTATGAAATATTTGTTGATAATAAAATGGAATATAATACGAATTATATTGAAGATAATCAGATGATACTTGAACATTTTGTTAACACTAAAAAAGTTGAAGGAGCATCTCCCAGGACAATAGTATACTATGAAACAACAATCCGGAAATTAATAGAATGGATTGATTGTCCATTAGCTGATGTTGAAGCTAATCTTATACGCGAATACTTACAGTATCATCAGAATAGGGGTAAATGTAGTAATACTACGTTAGATAATGTTCGTCGTGTTTTCAGTACTTTTTTTACTTTTTGTAATGATGAGGGTTTTATTCAGCGTAATCCTATGCGTAAAGTTAAGAAGATTAAATCTACTAAGAAAGTGAAGAAAGCTTTCACTGATTTTGAAATTGAGGAAATGCGTGAATATTTGAATAAGTTGCCTGAAAGAACAAAATTACAGAAATATTTGAAATTAAGGGATAATGCAATATTTGAATTATTATTGTCTAGTGGTGTTAGGATTAAGGAATGTGTGGCTTTAAATAGGGAAGATATTGATTTGGATAATCGTAGTTTCCTTGTTCTCGGTAAAGGTGATAAGGAAAGACTTTGTTACTTCAGTGTCAAAGCAGCCCATAAATTGAAGAAACTTTTGGATTTTAATCCACCGAAACAGTTCAGAAGAAGTAATGCTTTATTCCAAGGTAAAGGTGGTGTTAGATGGGGTGTTAATGGTGTGGAAAGACGTATTCGTGAAATGGGTCAAGATTTAGGTATTCATGCACATCCTCATAAATTCAGGAGAACTTTCGCAACTAACCTCATAAGGAAAGAAGTTCCTATTGAGCAGGTACGTGAAATGATGGGTCATAGTAACTTGGATACTACTTTGATTTATACTGAGATTGATCAAGAGCAAGTTAAGATGAATCATAATAAATACTCAAATTAAGAGGTTTCATTTTATGGATAATTTGAAAGTAATTACTAGTGAATACAAAAGACAATTCATTGATGATATTGTTACTGGTATGGAAGGATATTTAGATAATAATCAATTATTAGAATTAAATAAGAGTTTGAATAAACATTCAGCTAATTTAACTATTTCTGAAAATCCTGATAATATTGATTTGAATTATGAGCATACTAATAAGTTATTAATTAAAGATTTCATTAAATCTAAAAAAATTAAAGGATTATCCAGTAACAGTTTAAAATATTATGAAGGAATATTATCTAAATTATATGATTGGGCCATTAAATCTTTCATTGAATGTAATAGTGATGATTTAAAAGAATTTTTGGAATTTTATAAAACTATGAATAGTTGTAGTGCAACTACTTTGAATAATACTCGCCGTATTTTATCTAGTTTTTTCAGATGGTTGGAAATTGAAGAAAAAATTTTCATGAATCCTATGAAACAAATTCCTTCAATTAAAACACCTAAAAAAGTTCGTAAAGCATTTACTGATGAAGAAGTTGAAATATTACGTAAACAAATACATAAAAGAAGTAATAATGTTCGTAATGGTGCAATATTCGAATTATTTTTAAGTAGTGGTCGACGTTTTGATAAAGGATATAATCATCATTTACTTTTTAAAACTAATCTGGATGCATTCAATGAAGGTTTTCAAGAATTAAATAGGATTATGTGTGCAGGACAAGTTGCTGATATGAATCGTATACGATCACATATGATGAGAAAATTTCATGCAAGCAGATTATATAATGATGGTTTAAGTATTGATAAAATTGATGCATTACAAGGCCGAGCTAAGGATAACACACATAACGCATATTTTAAAGAATCTCCTGAGAAATTAAAAGAAGTATATTTGAATCATATGGATAGTATAATGTTGGTGATGAAATGAAAAAAAATAATTATAAACCTGCTACTGAGGATGAAGAATTAATTATTGTTTTAGGTATGAGATTATATGATATTATAAACCAGTTAGGTAGTCAAATGATGAAAAAAAGAGGTAGTGATTGTGAGTATATACAATTCAAAGTTTTAAATGGTTTTGATAATTCAGACAATCTAATTACTGTATCTTTACAAAAAATTATGGAGGAATAAAAATTATGATTAAAATCATAACACAATCAACTAAAGAACGAAATGAAGAATTTGAAGAAAAATATGAAAAATACAAAAAATTATTCTACAATACTAATCTATCAATACCTGAGATTCGTAAGGAATTACAGTTAAGTGAAAGTAATCGGATTGTAAAAGATATTAATCGTCGATGGAAACAGTGTGAGATGGTTTCGTCTCATAAGAGGGCTAGGTTAATTGGTCGTGGTGAATGGATTTAACTAAGATAAAATTCATTTTTTTTAGAAAATTAGGTGGTGAAAATTTCATTATGTTTAAACTGATTCATGGTGACTGTACAAAAGAACTTGAAAAACTAATCAAAAACAACATAAAAGTAGACTTAACAATAACAAGCCCACCATACGACAACCTACGCAACTATAACAACAACCTAAAATGGGATTTCCCAACTTTCAAAAAAATAGCTGACCAATTATATGAAATCACAATAAATGGTGGTGTAGTTGTTTGGATAGTGAATGATGCAGTAATCAACGGCAGCGAAACAGGAACAAGTTTCAAACAAGCATTATACTTCAAAGAAATAGGTTTTAATTTACATGATACAATGATTTATGCTAAAAACAATCCAGTTCCTAATGCTAAAACAAGATATCAACAAGGATTTGAATATATGTTTGTTTTCAGTAAAGGAAAACCAAAAACAACTAATATTCTATATGAACCTAGACATAATAAATATGATGATAAAAGAACTTTTAGACAAGATAAACAGTTTAATAGGACTTTTAAAGGTGAGCATTTACGAAGGAATTATAAATATAAAGAAAATGTTCCTAAACGCAATATCTGGTATTATAGTTTAGGTTTGAATGGTACTA
Source organism: Methanobrevibacter sp. (assembly GCA_017460025.1). Taxonomy (GTDB): domain Archaea; phylum Methanobacteriota; class Methanobacteria; order Methanobacteriales; family Methanobacteriaceae; genus Methanocatella. The sequence goes on from JAFUBV010000001.1 coordinate 37,470, forward strand.
CAAGGTATAAAGATGCTTTTAATCATCCTGCAATATTTCCTGAAAAATTAGCTAAGGACCATATTTTGTCCTGGAGTAATCCTGGAGATTTGGTTTTAGATCCGTTCATGGGTTCAGGTACTGTTGGGGTGATGTGTTTGGAGAATAATAGAGAATTCATAGGTGTTGAAATTGTTGAGGAATATTATAATATTGCTTTAAAAAGGTGTAAAGAGTACCAGAGTAAGTTAATCTAGAAAATAATATTGGAGAATATAAAAAATGAAATGGATTACTAAGAATCATAATACATTGAGACCAGCAATAATAGATTATTATGAAACACATAAAACCGACCCTTTAAATGATATTTGGAATGCTCTTGCACAAATCATTAAAGATGATAGAATTATTAATCGAAAATATCATTATAATCGTAAAAAAGGAGAGTTTGAACAGATTGATAAGACTCTTGAAAAAATAAGGTATTCCCAGTATAATATTCGTAAAAATTGTATTTTACTTGAGTTAAGTATAAATGATTATTTCGGATTGGATTATAATAATTTTTTCAAGCGTGTCCGTGTTGAATATGTTGAAAGATATGGTAATCTTCATGTTAAGCAACCATTGTGGGGTAAGATTGATAAGACTGATGCTTTGTTCAGAGTATTAAAAGATATGATATATGAGTGTCAGTGGGATAATGATAGTGGTTTTAGCTGTTTGGCGTATGCTACTAATTTGTTAGATTTATCATTATGAATTGGTAATGTTATAAAACAATAAATTTAAATGGAGGTTATATGATGAAAGGCGATGATAATAGTAAATATACAACAACTAGTTTAATAAAAGAACTAGAAAAATTCCCTAAAGATTTACCTATTGAAACAGATTTAGCTTTTGCATATGATGATGATTTTTATTCTGAAGGAGAATATGATTCTGAAGAGGATCTGTATGATGCATTTAAGGCTCATGCAATAAGACTAGCTATATTTGAGGGTTCATGGGAGGAAGATAATATTAGTGATTTGAATAATATCCTACCTGAATTTATTCCTGGTTGGGATGTTGATGATCATTGTGGGTCTAATGCTATTTTGAAAAAAGATATTATAAGTTGTCTTTTTAATTTATACAGTTACGATGATATATTATCTGGTGGAACAAGGGAATTTGTTGAATTATTGGGTTTGGCTGAAGAGATTAGTGAGATTGATTGTAAAGTTAAAGCTCAGGAAAAATATGCTAAAGATAATAATTTGCCATTATTCGCTCCAAGGGATGGTTTATGTATTTGTGGTAAACAGATTTATAATGAAATTTCCTTAGAAAAAGCAGGTAGTGAGTTGATTACTTATTGTCCTTATTGCAGTTTTGCATATGATGATTAGGCGGTTTTTTTATGAGAAAAAGAGATAATCCTAAATATATTAGTTCAGCGAAATTTATTAACTATTGTAACGAAAAAAACATTGCAATATCAAGAATAGATCATAGTAAAAAGAAAGTGATTAATTTAAGTGCAGAGGAGTTAATTGAAGAGTATGATTGTTTTTTAACTATGAATGATTGTCTAGATAGTTTGCGTCATAGAATATGTAATGTTCTAACATCACACGTCCCTTTTGATAAGGACACTGGAGAATTGTATCCTGATACGAGATTTGTTTCTCCAGAACGTTTAGCGGATGAACTTATAAAATTATTGGATGATGAGAATGTTTCTCGTATTTTAGAATTATATTATAAGTCAAGATGTGGTGATGGTGAATTATGATGGATAAAATTGATATTTTTTATATTAGTATGATTATTTTTGCAGTAATTTTCTCTACACCAGTTTTTGCAGGAGCATTAGACGGAATAATGGATATAGAAGAGCATACTAAAACTTGTATTGTCTTGGATAACTATGAAGATGAATACACTCAATTACAACCTATGCCTACAGGAAAAACAATGATACTATTACCCGTAACTCAACATGATTATTATTTTAACACAACTAAAGGAGTTATACCCGTTACTTCAAAGGAATATAATCATTATAATATTTCAGATACATTGAACATTAGTGTGAATGATAAAGGCAGGATTAGGGAGATTTTAAATTGAAACCTGAAGTATTATCCGCATTAGCAGAATATGAAGAGATATGTGAAAACCCTTGGCCTCATAAACCATCTGATGTGCAGAAATTAGTTGATGAATGGTTGGATGGTTATATTAGTCCTAAAGAATGGGTTATTGTGGAATGTTTGGAATCTGCGAAAGATTTTAAAGAAATATATGTTGGAGAAGAAAATAAAGGCCATATACTCAGAGTCCATATTTATGGTGGAGTGTATAAAGTTACTGATGAAATAATAGGTAAGGAGTTTATTTTGGATATGGATAAAGGAGTGATGATTAAGGGTTCTAATACTGCACCCATTACAAAGTTTGTATGTTTAAGTAATGATTTTTTATGTGATTATTCAGATTATCCTAATATTTTATTACCTGTTCCAAAAGATGAAAAAAGAATACGTGAATGTAATCGTAATCCATTTGAAATTAAAAATATTCCTTGCTGTTACCGTACTCCTGAAACATATTGCACTGCAAATGATGAACAATATGCTTATTGTCAGAGAGTGGGAGAAAATCCTAATGATATACAAAGGATAACAGATATTCCAATCATTAGCACACTACCATGTTCAGGTAAAGTTCTTTCATTAAATGCATCTCTTATTAAGCATGCTATGGAACATCCTAATACTAATAATGTATTTTTATGTCCACCACCATTAATAGATTCTGAATTTGTAACCATTAAACGATTATTAGATAAATCCCATATTTGTTATAAAGCAGATGATGAAAATAAAATCATTACATTAACTAATGATTCATCAATACATTTTAAAGCTTCCACTACTGGTGTTTTGAAGAAGACTCCTTATGAAAAACCGATAAGGGATCTCAAAGTAGAGACAGAAGAATTAATGAAGTTTAATGATGATATGATTGAAGGGTTTAGTAATAATCCTGTGGCTCAGAGGTATTTTAAGAAGTGGAGATTAAATGAAAAAAAGAAGAGGAGTTTTAGAAAGAATGGCTGGTTTGTATAATATAATGAACCGTACAAGAGAAACAATTTGTAAAAATTGCATGCATTTCATTGCTAAGAGAGATATGTGTACTTATTATGATACTCCTACAGATGCAGAGAATAATTTAAAATGTTCTGAATATATGGAACCAGGTGATCCAATATAAAAATTTTTTTCATAGGTATGTATCTAAGATTTTGGCCAAAGGAGACAGACTTTCCAGTATTTGAGAGTGTTAGTGATAAGAGTTCTGAATATCTATTGTTAAAAGAAAATCTTCAACGATGTAGGTTAGATAATGGTTGTGGTGCAAGATTAACTTATCATCCGAATTTGTTTGATTTGTCTTTAATATAGAATAATGATTAATTATGTTTAAAAAAAGATTAAAGTGAAATAATAAATGAGAAATGAAGAACAAATAAAAATTGCCTGTGGCAAATTAATAAAACACCTATTAAAAAAATATAAAAAGAAATACGATTTCCTCGCAGAACAAAACACAGAACTACATAATATTCAACAAGCAATAATCTACGAAGAAAAAAGCAAAACAATAACTGAAATATATAAAGAAATATTCGGAGAATAAAAAATATGGGTAAAAGATATAAAAAAGGTAATGTTGGCCGTAAAAGAAAAATCAAACCTAAACAAATATACTTCAGACGAGAAAAACAAATTAACAATCTAATAAACGAATTTAAAAAAGAATATTACACTAACAAGGATAAATTAAATACACTAGAAACATATGTTACACTATATAATTTAAAAACTGAAATAAAACATTTACTGTACCTCCAGGAAAACATGTTAACAGTACAATCTTATACTCGCCGTACTGTTTATTATAAACAATTAGGTCGTTTTAAAAGAATTTACAGTAGATGGAAACATGAGACAGTGTATGCATTCTTATCTTATGTTTGTCATGTACCACCATATTTAGCCATGCCTTATTTATAGTAAAGTATTTAAAAGCAACTTCTTACTATCATATCATATGAATACTTACTATACAGATTTTCGTGTAAAAATACATGCAAAAAGTATTGAAGAAGCCATCGCCAAGAGCAGAAAATTAGAAGACCATATCATGGATCATCATAATGAAAGTGTTTTCATTAAAAGTATAGGTTTATCATTAACTGATAGACAACGGAAAGTTGGAGATAAAGAATGATACGGGAGATTATTCTTTCAATTGGTTTATTGTTTGTTATATGTTGTTTAATATTATATGTAATACATTTATACGGAGGATTTTATCTATGTGCGAATATGTTTTAGAATTAAAAGTATCTTCACAGGAAGGGTCTGATGATTTAAAAGAATTAGGGGAGTTCATCACAGAGGTTATGAATTTAGAATTGGATAAATGGGGTGTTAATTTTGAATTATTGGACTGTAAAGAATATGAGGAATGATTAAGAATGTTGGATTTAGAGGAGAAAATAACAAAAATTGATAGTAATGTTAATCGTTTAAGTAATATTGATTATCAAACTGACGAGTTATGTAAATTGTCTAGACAGATCATTAGACGTTTGGAGCATATAGGTCATCAGCAAGAGTTAACTAATAATTTGTTGATTACAATAGCTAGAAGCTCATCTAAGGATGATATGGTGGAGCGTATTAATCAGTTAATAGCTATTGAGCATTAAACGAGGGTTGTTTATGGTAAGTGAAGTTATTGAATTGAATAATCATCGTTTATTGAATGGGGATGCAACTAACCCTAATGATATTAATCTATTGATTGGGGATTGTAAAGTTGATTTATTATTAACTGACCCTCCTTATGGGATTAATATTGTTAAAATAGGGGGGGGCAAATTGGAGGACAAGGTGGTGACTCCATTAGACCATTCCCGAGAGAGAGAGAGAGAGCAAATTGGATCAATCGGTGGGGCAAAACCACCAAGCTTCGAGAGGAACAGTGGGAACACCAGCAAGACCAGGCTTCAAAAACCTCAGAATGGGGGGGGGGGGCAAAAAGTCTATGGTAAAGTTGGAAAGCCCAGGCGTTGTTGAACCAAGACTTTATAAACCTGTAATTGGTGATGATAAACCATTTAATCCTCAACATTTACTGGATTTAAATGTTCCATCAATAATATTCGGTGCAAATAACTTCGCACATGAATTACCGAACAATCACAGATGGCTCGTATGGTTTAAGAAACCATCATTAGATTTTAAAAGGAATAATTTTAGTGATGTGGAATTATGTTGGACAAATTTAAAAGGCAAATCTTGTTTAATGTATCATCACAGTTGGAGTGGAATGGTTCGTGAAGGTGATCGTAAAGTAGAATTAACTGAAAGAGTACATCCTACTCAGAAGCCTGTGGGATTATTAGAACAAATGATATTGGAATTTACTAATCCTGGAGATGTTGTCCTTGACCCGTACGGAGGGGGGGGGAGTACGCTAATTGCGTGTGAACGAACTGGTAGAACATGTTTAATCATGGAATTAAGTGAAGATTATTGTGAAATCATAGAAAATCGTTACTGGAATTATATGGGTAAAGGACAAGTTAAACTGATGTGATAATAATGGTAAATTTTCTTACAGTACGGATAGATGATAAAAAATGTGAACACTGCCTAACATGTGTAAGTGAATGCCCAACAGGAGCATTAACATATTATAAAGCAGGTTTCATGCATTCTGCATATGAATGTAGCTACTGTGAATCCTGCATGATGGTATGTCCAAATGACGCAATAAACATACTAGATATGTGATTTAAAATGACTAAAGATATTAAAATACCTGTTAAAATCAAAACAGAAATATTAGAAAAAAAATTAAATGAATTAGATTTAACTGAAATGACTCCAACAGAATTGGAGAAAATCATTAAAGAAAACGTGGAAGTGGTCCTAATAGAAAAACAACATAATACTGATGAAATTACAGAAAAAATATTTCATATGGATATAAACACAGGAGAAGAATAATGAACTTAAATAATCAACATTTACTCGCTTTGAAAACAACAAAAATCGAGTACCGAAAGAAACTAGAAGAAACAGATAATCCTCATGAAAAAGAAGTTTATCAGCAAATGATAAATGAATTAACTCATGAAGAAAAGAAGATTTTAAACGAAAGAAACATTTTATTAGATAAATTTGAAAAAGGAGACTAGAATAAAAATGATATTGGAATTAACAGATAATATTATATTGAAAAATTGTTTTGAAGCAATAAGTACTATTGTAGATGAAGTGAGTCTTGAATGTGATAGTGAAGGTATGCGTTTAAGAGCATTGGATCGTAGTCACATAACATTTGTGAAAATGGAATTGAATGCAGGATTATTTGATGAATATATATGTGAAACTCCTGAAAAATTAAATGTAGATACTGATGAATTAATGCAAATCTTGAAAAGATGTAAACCTAAAGATTTACTTAAATTAGAAACAGATGAGAGTAATATTAAACTCACTTTTGAAGGAGATAGTACCCGTAACTTTAATTTAAGATTAATTGATATAAATTATGATTCTCCAACTCCACCAAGAATTGAAATTCCTGTTAAATTGAATTTACCTGTTGAATTATTAGGCGATTTCCTGGAAGACATGTTAATATTTGGTGAGAATGTTAAGTTCATTGTTGATGAAGATTACTTAAGATGTGAAGGGCAAGGCGAATTCGGTGATAGTGAAGTGAAATATATTCATGGTGAGAATGTCCAGGAAATAATTGAAAGTAAATTCAGCATCAATAAAATTAAGGATATGTTAAAAGCTAAGAAGTTGGCTTCTATGGTTACTTTAAGTTTAGGTACGGATATGCCATTATTTTTAACTTATAATATTGGTAATGGTGATGGTTTGTTAGAATTCATGTTGGCTCCGAGATTAGAATCCGAGGACGAATAACATAGGGGGTTAGTTTTTTATGGTAGATGATAATTACAGGAAATTAGCTGAAGCATTCAAAGAAAAAAATACTGCTATAACCAGTAAGGATGAACCATCCTATTATAACAGTAACGGATTATCACCACTACAATCATTCCATAAAGGATTACTAAGCCAAGAAGAATATCAAGGTTTCCTTAAAGGCAACATTATTAAATATGCTGTTCGTTGCGATAAAAAGAATGGTAAAGAAGACATGGATAAATGCATTGATTATTGTAATCACTTGCGAGAGATATTATGAAGCTTAATTTAAAAAAAATCTTCAAAAGAAAAAATCATGAAGAACCTATAGATTATGAATCAAAAAATAATGATCATATCCTAGAATTATTACAATTATATTATGGGAAATATGATTATATTATTGAATATGGGAATAATCAAAGGTTAAGTGTAGGTAAAAACACAATACTATCTATTCTTGGAGACTTCATAGAATATTATGGGAGAGACTTCGATGATTCTAAAGATAATATTCCTTTAGGGATTATTTATATACCATCCATCACCGCAATAAAAAGAAGTACGGTGTAAAAAATTATGGCTAATGATGAAATATTGAAAAAATGGGCGTATGTGCAATGCAGCACTTATCGTGTGAAAACATTAGAATATTTAGAGAAAACAGGTTATGATATGCCTAAAAATATTGCAAATAATGTAGGTATATTACAGAATCATATTAGTACTGTTTTAAGTGAATTAAAAAAAGCAGGGCTTGTGGAATGTATAAATCCTGAAGCACGCAAAGGAAGATTATACCGTTTAACAGATACTGGTGTGGAAGTTGCTAACTTAGACTTATAAAGAGTGTGGTAATATTATGTATGTGAAAATTGATAATCGAGAAAAGGACAGGACACAAATTGCATGTGATTATTACACTCAAAAAGGTTTAAATGCGGAAATAACAACATTACCTGTTGGAGACTACATATTCAATGACAAGGTTGTTTTTGAATGGAAACTAATCTCAGATTTCATAGCTAGTGTAAAATTAAAACGAGTTTTTAATCAGAGCATTGAAATGTATGAGAATTTTGATTATCATTATGTAATTATCGTAGGAAGTGATGTTGAATTAGAGAACTGTCTTGTGCTTGATGGTTTAAGACCATCAGCATATTATGGTGCGATTACAAGATTAAATACTTACACTACTGTAATTAATGCTCCTGATGAATTCACAGCTTATGAATTGATGATGTGTCAGGCTGAAAAGTGTTTGGATGATGATTTTGTTTATAAAAGATTACCTATTAAAACACCTAATCCTGCACAGAATCTATTATTACTCTGTAAAGATATTGGTGATGAGACTGTGAAATTATTGAAAGATGAATTACATATTTACAGTTTCAAAGATTTGAAACAACTTTCTTATAATGATTTAATAAACATACATGGCATAGGTCCTAAAACGGCAAATATGATATTAGAATATATAGGGGAAACAATCCCATCAAACTAAATTTTTTTATATTTTCTTTTTTGGAATAATGAAAGATATACAACAAAAACTTGATAAATACAACAACCTCTTTGTTCCTGGAGAAAAAAGAACAAGTGAATATGAAAAACATATTAAACAGAAACAAAGAATTAAAATGCGGAAACAAATAGCTAAAAGCATGAAATATGAAGCTAAATATTTATTGATAACAGATAATCATTTAAAACAGGTTTATTATCTGATTGATATTTTCGGGGATAAATTCAAAATGTTACATAAACGTGCTTCAGAAGAAACCATTATTTTAGCATTTATTTTTTATTGTATTCGTATTGATAACAGTACTATTAATCTGAATAATTATCGGATTAGTAAGAAGTATAAGTTAACGGATCAAGTTTTTAGTTTGATTATTAGTAGAATGTTACATTATTTTATGAAGCAACATCCTATTGCTCCTGTGGAGACTACTGAGTATGATCATGATTTGTTGTTGCGTGGAGGTTTTTGAAACCGCAAAGTATTTATAAGCAACTTCTTACAGGTATATGGTAGAGGTGCTGAGAAAAACAATAAAATTATTTTATTCGGTGCCTTTCGACATGTTATGTAAGTTCTAATACTATATATTTGGAAAATGGATAGTATCAATCAATACAATTATTTCAAACCATAGAATAAAAAGATGCAGGGGAAAAATACTGGATTTAAAATATTAAAAAATTTAAGGGAAAAAAATTAAAAAAGGGGAGAAAAAAGAGAGAGAAGAAAAAAAATTATTTTTAATTTTTTTTATATTCATGATTTCGGGTTTATTCCTTATTGTGAATCATAAAATTTTCTTTCTACAAATTATAGGGAAATCAGCAAAAAAAGTGTGTTTTTTGCATCATTGCTTTTATTACCGTCATAAATATTTCATTTATTTGTTCTTCTAATAATTTTTTGGTAAAATTGGAAAAATAATATTTTTTTCTTTTATTAATTTTTTTTATGTATTTTTTTAATTCCCCTAAAATCTTTTTATATTTTTGGTTTAAAAAATAATTTTGGAACTATTAATAGAATATGCTTGAAAAAAATGATATGAAAAAGATTTTAAAGATTTTTTTCTTTAATTTAGCCTCCATAATGGGAAAAATGAAAAAAAGGAGAAATGATTAAACACGAATAATTTTTTTATGGGTTTTTTTCGTACCTTTGTTTTCTCATGAAATTAGAATAGTTTCTTCTTTTTTTCTCTCTTTTTTCTTAATTTTTACGAAATTTAGCTAGAATATCATCATCGGATTTGTTTTCCAATGCTTCGATTCTCTGTAGGATTGTATCATATTTATTTTGCTGTTCTTTTATTGTTTCTTGTAATTCTCTATTATCGTTTTCTAATTTTAAAAATTCTTGGCTTTTAACTGTTATTTTTTCAACATCTTTATTCAATAATAATGATGGTAGATGATTCACATATTCATTGAGGAGATCTTCTGTACGTAACATAAAATAGGATTCATCAGTTATTGTTTTTGATTTACCTTGTAAATCATTGATTAGGTCTCTGCTCATTCCATCTCCTGCTAATGTCGATGCATGATATTTCCTCAGCATGTGGCTTCTGAATCTACGATAGTGTCCTATTTTACCTAAGTTTAGTTTATCGTTGATTTCTTCAAAGGATAATGTGAATGTTGTGGGGTTTATTTTGAATAATTTGCTTTCTAATGTTATGTTGTCAGTTCTATCTTGTAAGTAATGGTTGATTGCAGTTACACTTTCAGGGCTGCTGAAGGTAGTGTAATATTTATCTGTTTTGACACGTTTAATTTGCCAAGTGGGTACTACATCACTTGTTTGGTTTAATGTTTCTATTATTTTATAGATATTATTATTGTTGTGGTAATTTTTTGTTGCTTTTATATAATCTTTAATGGTTAAACTTAATGTTTCTGCACGTGCAGAACCTGAACTAGACATGAATAGTATGATGGCTTTCATTACTGGTGATGCTATTTCAATTGCAGAGCGGAGTACCTCCTTGTCAGGCAAGTCTTCTGGACGGATAGGTTCTGGCCTGTTAACATTCTTCTCATTAAAATTAGGTAAGTTATGGATTTCAATATCAAAGTGACGGTAGAATGCTTGTATTTTGTTGAAGCGTTCACGTGCTGTTTTTTGGGAATGTTTGTCGTATAAATATACTCGGTATTCTGTTAATCTTTTTTTTAATGTTCGATGTTTCCATCGTATTCCGTTTTCTTCTTCGTTTTCTGCTTCATCAAGTAATTGTTGTAGTGTCATATTATAATATGAAGTGTATTCGTTCAAGTATATTTTGTATGCTCTGGTGGTGGTGTCTTGTATGTTTCGGGTTTTCTGGAGGTAGTTTATTAGGTCTGTGTCTTTCATTTTTTATCATCTCAAAAATATTTCTCATTATTCTTATGTATATGAGGTATATTTTTATTATGATTTAAAAGTATTGGAATACTTTAAGGTGTTTGCACTAAACTTATTTTATTATTCCAATACTTATGTGGTGTTTGTTATTGTTTTTAGTGTGTTTGTGTGTAGTATGGTTTTGTTCACTGAATGTGAACATTTTATAACATCGTTATACTATAATATTATAAAAAAAATAACCTCATAAAAAAAATAATTATGAGGTTAACCTGCCTAAAAGGCAAAAGAAGTATTCCAATAAAAATAATATAATCATCATCATATAAAAAACTTAACTCATAAAATATTCAACTCCTTACCCGACAAAAAAACATTCACAACAACAGTAAACTCCTGCTTAACCACATCAGAACTACCAACACTCCCCACCATCACATTACCCATAACATCCATATAAATCTTCTTCAAACGCTTAGGATTCGTCTTAATATAAGTCTCATGAACAACATTCTTCGACCTACCCTGCAACGAATCAACATACTCAGCAGTCAAACCAATATTAGAAGCATGAAACTTACGCAAAGTATGACTCCTAAAAAAACGATAATTACCTTTAAAACCCCAACCCATCTTATCATTAATCTCCTGAAACCTCAACAACAAATTAGAAGCACTAAAATCAAACAACTTATCAGACAATTTCAAATCCTTCCTCGTTTTCAAATACTTCACTATATACAAAGAAGCTTCAGGACTACAAAAAGTATAATAATACTTATCAGTTTTAATACGACGTAAATAAAAAGTAGGAACAACATTCTTCTTACGTTCTAATGTATCAAGAATATATTCTAAACTACCACCATTATGATAATCCCTAGTACCATTAACAAACTGCTCAACAGTTAAAGACAAAGTCTCCTCCTTGACAGTACCCGAAGATGACATGAACAAAATAACAGCCTTCAAATCAATACTGCAAATATCTAAAGCCTGACGAATATGAAACTTAGTTGGAAGATCTAAATAATTAATCTCATAATCTTTATTATATTTAGCAACAGGAAGATTAGGAACTTCAATCTCAAAATGATTATAAACTGTTTTAACCTTCTGCAAATATGTTTTCAAAGTATTAGGAGACATATCACTATCAAAAAGATAATTACGATAATCCAACAATCTTTTCTTAAGTTTCCTATCTTTCAAAGGAACCTTCTGTTTTTCTTCAAAATTAGCTTCATCTATTAATTCACTTAAAGATTTCTTCTGCACTTTCAAATAATGTTGGATGGCAGATTGATAACCTTTTCGTGTGCTTTCTTTGATATGTCGTTCTTTGCAGAACTTTTCGAATAATTTTTCATTATACATAAAAAAGATTATATTAAAATTTAAATAAAAAAATAGGGAGGATTTTATTTAAAATCCCCCCATATATTTTTTTACCTCATCTCAACATTAATATATTATATTCTTTTTCTTATTTTATAGTGATTTAGTGATTAGTAACTTATTTTACTTATATTATTATGTGTATTTAAAATTTTTAAGAAAAAATATAATAGATAAAACAATGCATCACAGATGAAAAAAAAGAATGTTATTGTACGAAATCCTCATATAATTTGTCTTCCAAATCATCAGGAATATCATACTTATTACGAAGACTATTTAACTCAACTTGTTTATCTAAAACTTCATCAGTCAAACCTTCTTCAGCAAACTTCTTATTCAATGCTTCCTGCCTAAGCTGAATATCAACTTTCAATTTCTCTATATTCATTTAAATCAATCCATTCTAAATTTTTAGCTAATACTTTTTCTTTTAATTTATTAATGTCAACACTTTTAATTTCTTTTCGTTTACCATTATCATCCACATAAATATAACGATATCTATATCCTTTCCTATTATTATAAGAATACTCTTTAGAAACTCTATAAAATCCAGTTTCATTCTTTGCTTTAGATAATGATATTTTATGGTTCATGTTAAATTTTTTCCCATAATTCGGATTATTTTCACCAGAAAAATGTAATTTTGAATGTTCAGAACTACAAATTAACTGAAGATTAGATATGTTATTATTTAATTTGTTTTTATCAATATGGTGTATATGATAACCTTCAGGTATTTTACCATAATGTTTTGACCATACTACCCTATGATACATTCTGGTTTTATCAGGGCAATATATAATCATATAACCCTCTTTATTAAAACCACATCTTCCAAATTCTGTTTCAAAAGTTTCCTGATAAAATTTTAATTCCAAATTTGAAATATCAAAGTTTTTTTTATTACCGTCTTTGAAAACAATATATGAATGTTCAGGTTTTTCACCATAATATTCTTCCCATACTAAATGATGAACAAATTTCTTATGATTATTTTCTTTTCTGCTGGTTATACGGTAGCCTCTTTTTTCATCAAAAGATGCTGACCCATATTTGGTTCTTATTTTACTCATAGTTATCGCCCTTTTACTTTTTTTAAAAATCACCCATCTTTGATAGGCGATGTAGATAGGCTGAGTAAAAGAAAACCTACCTACAATCATAATTATTTGTTATCTTAATATAATTAATTTATGGTTAATATTGCTACACTTTTCTGACTTATACCATTAATATATGATTGCTGGGTGCTTTTCGACCTGTTTTCAATATATCCACAGTAAGCCGGATAACTACAATATGAACCTAAACTGTTTAATATTGTTAAAGTATCCCCTACACTTTTAATTACTTCATAATGACCGTATTTATCGCGATAACTTAAGTGAAAGAACAATGCTCCATTATTAATGGCATGTTGTATTTCATCCCAAGTCATTTCACTTTTATTTTTCCAGATCATTTTTAGATTGTAACCATATTTTTTATTAAACCATGCGAGACCTGTTTCTAGGCCTTGATGGCTGGTACCTGCTGAAGTGGTTCCGCAGACACTAGCTAATGTTGCTTCGGATAATTCAATACCTGTTAAACGATAGATACATTGCATCAGGCTGTGGGGTCCGCAACGAACACCATTGGTTTGGCCGAGTTTTCCTCCACCCTGAACGGTAATATATTGATATAATTTAGCAGGTGTTGGTTCAGGTGTAGGCGTAGGTTCAGGTTCCGGTTCATTAACAACAATAATATTATCCACACTAGAAGCCAAATGAGTATCATTACCACTAAAAACACTATTAACAGGATACTTACCAGGACCAAGATTAATATTCAACCTTGCCAAACCATCAGCACCAATTTCACGAACATAATTAACATTATTCACAGTAATAGTGACAGTACCACCCACACGACCAACATCATCATAAACAGCACACATATACTGCGTACCATCCTTATAAATCATATTAACATCAGTACCTTCCATACGAGTAGCTTTTTTCTGAGCTTTAATAGTAATATGTGCAAATGCAGTGGCAAGATTATAATCATCATCACTGAAAGAAATTAAAGGAGTGTATTCTCCAGGACCAAGATTAATATTCAATCTAGCCACACCATCACTATCGGTTTTACGAATATAATCTTTTCCATTAACATTAAATCTAACATCTCTATCAGTTAAAGCAGTTTTACCATCATATAAAGCAACTTCTAACTGGTCTTTTTCACCATAAGTTTTAATTAAATCATAAGTGATTAAATGTGCATCTTTTTTATTATTACTAAATAATTCTTTTAAAAAATCAAAAAATCCCATCAAAAAATCCTCCCTTTTTTTATTTCATTACATAATGGTCATTTTTTCTAGCTTTCAAAATGCATCTTCTACCTACAATGTAACAACATTTTTCTAGGTCATGATCACAAGTTTGTCTTTGACAACAACCATCACATTCAACTATTTTTTTCATTTTACCACGATTTCAGCTTCTTCTTCAAGAACAATTGCTTTAACAGTACACTCTTCTTGTTCGGTGAATCCGCAGATACCAATACCTTTTATGTCAGTGATGGTTTTAGCTAGAAGATTTCCATTTTTTTCAAATGTGATTGGTTTTTGCGGTTGGTCTGTTTCAGCTGTGATTTCGATTATTTCGATAGTAGTTTCATTTTCGTTTTCGTCTTCGAATTTTTCTTCTTTTTTTTCAAATTTTAATTGTATCATAATCATACCTCGGTAATTTTTTTTCTGTTGAGTTTTGTATGAGAAATGAATCTGATTATATTTTGGTTCAGTGAAAGATACAGCTAATTTATTAAACCATAGTCAATGGAGTGCTGGCGACTATGATAACACAAATATATATAATACTTTAAACACTATTAGAACTACCAATGCATTTTACACTAATGAATATTCTGGAATTGGAGAATACTCTATCAAAATGATAAAACAAGCAGCAACTGGAGCATATTGCAGGGTAAAATATAATAATAGTATTCATAATAAAACTGTTGTCGCATCAGCAGCAATTAAAACAAATAATTATAATTCACAGTTAATTTTATTAGAAATTAAAAATGATACTATAATTCAACAAGAAACGGTAGTTATACCAGCAAATACTGAAGGAATTTTCACTGTTTCGTTAGTTGCTGGAAATGATAATGATTCTTTTATTATTCAATTTAATAATTTAGGTCCTATTGATTCTTTTATACATGTTGATGATGTTTGCTTAATTTAAAGTTAGTGAAAGAAAACCAAAACTTGATGGACATCAACTTATGGAGTGGTGGCGAATACAATAACACCCTAAACAATATACAATGCAATCAAGATAATCAAAAAGTAATAATATCTGACGAATACTCTATTAATGGTGAAACATCATTCAAGATAATGCGTGGTGGAGGAACAGGATATAATTGGACTCGATTCAGAGTTCCGTGCACAGAAACGGGAAAAACAATGACTGTGAAATGTAGAATATATTCACCTAACGCATCAGCAGACATATGGTTGTGTGATATGAATGGTGGATCAACCGAAGGAGAACGTACAAGTATTAGAGTGTATCCATCAAAGAATGTAATGGAAATAAGTTTAACATATACTGGGAAATTAACTACTTTAACCCATTATGCATTACGTATTAACTTATTAAATGATGATACATACTTATTCGTTGATGATTTAAGTTTAACGAGTAGTTAATCTAATATTATCAATATAAAATAATGCATCAGCACTACGAGTTAATAATGTGGCTTGTACTTGTTGAGTACTTGATATTGTACGTGAAACCGTGAATTCACCTGTACTGCCTGCAGGAATGTTTACATCAGTCATTAAATTAGTGGATATTTCTTGAAGTCTTAATTGTATTGTTCCTCTTATGACTTTAATATTTGCTTGTAAAGTAAGGACACTGTTTATTTCTCGGGAAGCACGGTTAATTATGAAATTGGTTGCGTCTGCACTTTTACTTCTTATTCTGAAACTTGTTTCACCGATATATGACCATTCATTGCTTATTATTATTTCATGATTTGCATTTGTACGGTATATTCCGCTTAAGTCATTACTATATTCTCCTGCACTATATGGATTATAATCAAGTAAGTTAGTTGTATCTTTCACTGAATTAACTCTAATTTTATATTATCAATATAAATATATCCTGTGAAAACATTCCATCTACACAGTAATGAAGTGTAATCTCCTGAATTAATAGTAACACTTACGTTTTGGGGTTTATTTGATGCATAAATAGTGATATAATTATATTCCCCACCATTTTGTTGAATTAACATATTTACTCTTGATACTGGTGCGTAAATGGATGCTGATAATTTATAATTTTTATTTTTTTCAACATCGACTGATAATGTAGTATAAGCTTTTACAGAACTAGTATTATTTATTAGTTTTAAACTGTTTTCACCAATATCCGAATAAATTTTAGTTATTTCATAAATGTTATTTGATGATTCGTAAAAACCATCAATATTATTTGAATATTCTCCTGCTGACCAAACATTATGTCTAAACAGGTTTTCTGTATCTTTCACAAACACTGATAATATATTACTTCTCACAACAGAACCATTAATCGTAGCTTCAGCATACATATAATGAATACCCACACCAAGATTCTCACATGAAATATCGGTTAATTTAATAGCATGATCAATCATAGTGTATCCAGTCATACTATTTCCACTGTTTGTAGAAGAAGTACCTAATACTGTTCCGTCTAATAATTTAAAAGTAACTGATTGAGTAGTACTTTCTTGTTTCACACCATTTTTATAAACTTCACAATACAAATCCATACCTTTGGTGTTTTCAGCAGGTAATTTATCTGAACTTGTCTGAGAGTATTGTACTTGTGCAGGAAGATACACACCAGTTAATTTTAATGAATAATACTCTTTATTATAAAAGCTAACAAAAGGACTTGGTATATTAGCTGCAGTCATGAGGTTAGCATTATTTATAAAATCTAATACCCTTCCAATGTTAATACGGTCTTTTTCAGTGAACCCTACAATTTTTGATTGAGTATCAGCAGCATTTTGTTTAGCATCCAAAGCAGTAAACAAACCGCCACTAGTAACAGCATTATTGGAAGCATCAACAGGTGCTGCATCTAATTGAACTAAACCTTTAGCACTAGTAGAAGCATTAGTATCAGGGATTTTGATTGTGCGGTCTGTAACACTGGTAACATGACCCATATTATCTGTTGCCACTTGAGAAACAGTAGCAGTACCCCCAAAACTTGGTGTTTGGTTAGCAGTAGGCTTACCTGTTAAAGCATTACTTATAGTATTATGATTTACTGTGGTTCCAGATTTACTTAAACCGGTTCCTGCAGTATCTAATTTACCACTAATATCTTGATGAGTAACTTTGTTTGCAGGTAATTTACTAATTGTTTTTAAGTTATTTGATGCGTCTGTAACAGCAATCTTATTAACTGTAGTAATATCACTGTTCAAAGTACCTGCATTCGCTAAACTACCATGTGTATGACTTGAAGCGGCACGACTTGTATCTGTTGGGTGAACATGGTCTTCTCTTGCAACATTTTCACTTGTACCTGCACTTTGAGTTCCATTCATTTTAATTTGTGATGCTGTTGAACCTAATTGGGTTCTGAACCATTCTTTTATGTTTGCTGTAAATCTTGTAACCATATTAACGATTCCTCCTTAAAAAAAATAATGATCTTGAATAAAAATTAAAATATTAAAATTTGTGAATAAAAATGAAAAAAGAAAAAAAAGAGAATAGGTAAGAAAATTTAAATATTTTCTTTTTATTCTCCTGAGGTTTCCCCTACTTCAATTGTTAAAATACCTGTGGTGGTGTCGAATGATACATCAATATCTGATGCTTCTAGTTTACTGTCTAATTCATCAGTGACAGCAGTTGCTAATTTTGCACGGGTTACTCCACCATTTTTAATGCTGAAAGTATTGTTCTGACTGTTTAATTCTAATGTAGAATTATCTGCATTGTATGTGTCGATTAAATCATTTACTGGTAAAATTAAATCAGTTGGGTCGTCTGATTCTTGAGTGTTGACAATGAAGAGTATGTATTTGTCACCAGTGTTTAAACCAGCAGCTGATTCTTCTTCGGATGGTGTTGCACCAACAGTTTCCAATGTTGCGGATTTGACAAGATAATCTTTAGGTATATTAATTTTACTACCGACTTGTGTACCGTTTTGTTTTACAACATACGTTGCAGTGTAATTAGAGTCAGCGGTTGCTTGTTTTTCAACTGTTACAACCCCACCAAGGTCGGATAAAGTTGGTTTGTTTGATAAATCAGCATAACTACCACTAGTTGCTACAGTTGCAAGGTCAGATGAATCTGCTTTAGCATCCAATTCATCTTGAAGGTCAGTGACATCACTTATTGCATGACTGTGGCTGGATGCTGCTTTTCCAGCTAAACCATCATATACTGCTTTTGCAGAAGGATATTGAGTATCAGTGGAGGATGCGGTTAAACTAGTTACTTTATTAGATGAATCTTCTTTACCAGAAACATCTGATGCAACAAGATAACCAGAATCATTAGTTAATTCAGATACAGCAGTAGGAATATCTGCAGTGTCTGCTTTATCAGCTAATTCATCATAGACTAATTTAGCAGATGGGTATTGATCATCAGTTGAAGCGGAAGATAAAGTGGTTACTTTGTTAGATTTATCTTCTTTACCTGTGATAGATTGATGTTCAGTTAAAAAACCACTATCATTAGTTAACTCTGAAGTTTTAGTTGGGATATCAGAAGTATCTGCTTTACCATTCAACATGGTGTCTATTTCAGTTTCTGTATAGTATATGTCACCGTGTTCGTGTGATGCATCTGCTTTACCATTCATCATGGTGTCTACTTCATCTTTATCATATACTAAGCTTTTAATAAAATTTTTAATATTTACTGTAAATTTAGCCATATAAGTTTCCCTCAAAAAAAAGATTTAATTTGTTTTTTTTATTTTTCGAAAGTCAATTCACCAGTACTGAAATCAAAATCAAGGTTTTTAATATAACCTTCTTCTTCAAGAAAAGCTTTAATTTCAGTTTTAGTTACTATATCTTGTATCAACTCGTTTAATTGAGCTTCATCTACAAAACTATTTAAACAAACACTATCAACCAGTTTATCATTATTGTAACATTGTAGGCATTTATCTACTACTACCATGCTGTCAATAACATTGTCCAAGCGATCGAAAATATCGACGAAAATGTCTTTTTCATCATGACCGCAGTTATTTGTGTGATGATGGTGTTTTGTGTAACCACTACTCATTAATGGTATTGTAACATTGTTTGTAGTGATTAGGTCTCCGCCGTAGACGGTGATTTTGAAAAAAGTACCTGTTAAACAACTGTCTGGTACAATACAACTACATAAATCTGCTTTTCCCAGATGTATGGTTGTTTTGTTTCCCCATGAATCTGTGAATATTGCGAATTTGTTTACATCATGCCATAATGATCCTTGGAAACAGAATGATGTTTTCACAATATTTTTTGATTTTGCTATGAGGGTTGTTTTGTCGGTTCTTTCGAGTAGTTGATCAGTTACTGTATATTCGGTTTTAATCACAAGATATCATCCTCCAAAGATAATAACATATTTTTTTTTGAATTTAATCTACTCTTAATTTTATGCTGCGATAAATTTGATAGTAGTTTCCGGAACCTACAAACATGAAATGCATGTCATATGTTCCTGGGTCTAAATTGATACCTATTGTTCCACCATTATCAATATTCCTATTTGCACCGTTAATAGTATATTGTATTGTTGTGTTTGGGATTTGATAGTTACTGATAGTAGGATATGAGTCTGCAGGGTTACCTACAGATTCTTGGTCAAAAAGTATAACTTTTAAACGAGTACCTCTATCAATAGCAATTAAGTTTTGATTAGTAGCATCTTTATCTGAACTAATGTATAATCCAGGAATTCTTTTTTTAGCTTTCGCACCTTCGGTGATGCCATCTAATTTTATTTTATCTGCACTAGACATTAAACCTCTATTAGAACTACTTGCCATAGTTAATCCTGCTTTTTTATCTAGTTCGGCGAGGATTAATCTTGATTCTATTGGATTTGTACTTTCTTGAATCCATTGATTATCCACAGTAACTAATTCATCTTTATCTGCTTTATCTGCCAAATCATCTGCTAAACCTGTAATATTATTAATTGTATGAGTATGATTAGCATTTGCTTTATTACTTAGAGCTGAATTAATCACTTTGTTTTGTACCGGATTGGTGGATGAATTATTTAATGCTGTGTCGATTGCATGAGTATGATTTGCATTAGCTTTATCATCTATAGCTTCTTTAAGTATTTTATTTTGAACTGGATTTGTAGATGAACTGCTTAATGATGAATCGACTGGATGTGTATGATTAGTATCTGATTTGGCATTTAATTTTGTTGTTACTTCGGTTTCAGTGAAATAACGGTCATCATGAATATGGTCCACATCAGATTTTGCATCTAAAAGAGTATCCATATCACTTTTCGGATAAAAATGTGATTTCATAGCTTCTTTAATATTGCATAATAAGTCACTTATACTGTCTATTTCAACCATATTATCATTCCTCCATTGTTATCCAAGATGCCTGACCATGAAATACCCCATTACCTCCGCTACTGATAAAAGCAGAGATGCCTCCATCTTCATGTACCACAATATGCTGACTTCCAACGACAACATCATCAATATAAATTTTTGTTGGAGGAAGACAATTATCCGGTATTTTTAGGTTTGTGGGGAAATACATGTCTCTTGCCTGACTATTTGCATGCCATTCTACAATATGTAATGAAACAACATTTCCTGATTTATAGAGTTTCCACTTACTATGGCGAATTTCATCACTATCTATTTTTGTTGGAGAAAATGAACCTTTTAAATCCGTGATTTTTTCATCAAGGACATATCCTTGTTTTGCAGATAATGCTTCACCGTTACGGAATGTTTCACTATTTAAATTATCTATTGTTTTTACATGACCATAAACACTATTAGTTCCTAAGCCATATTCTGCAGTAGTGCTTGAATGTGATTTAGGAGTATAAGTGTAATTAGGTATGTTTTCTATTTTAAGAAATTTATCACTAGTTATTCCATTAAATAAGGTTGCATTAATAGTATTTTTTCTTAAAGAATTAGTTAAAATGTCTTTTAATTCTCTGACACTTATATACGTAGAATCTAAGTTATCTAATTTGCTTGTTAATTCATCCAATCGTGTCTGGTCAACTAATGTGATTTTATCAATTACATCTTCTCCATCATAGATAACTACTTCGGCACCAATACTGTCTCCAGTACTGTTTGTTTTGTAACATCTTACTTTAAATTCTGTCATAAAATAAAACACCCCATTTTTTTATGATTTGTATTCTATGTAATTTGGTTCAATGACCACTTTGTCATCTGTATTAATACGTGATGCACGATAGCCTAGACTAATGCTGTTATCATCTAGGTTTGGAGTGTAAACTATAGTTATGATATCATTTAATTGTATTCTTGGTGATTCTCCATCGAAATTAACAATGTCTAATATAATTGCTTGTTCTTCAATGTGATAGTCAATGTTTTCAATTAATTGGTATTCATTAGCCGTTCCTGATTCACTGTTTATCACTACTTTTCGTATTGGGTCTACAGGTTCAGCTCTTAAATCTATCCTGTAATTACTAATCATATCTTCGGATACAACAATATTCTCTTCGAAATAATCAAGTATTAATCCTTCGGTTCCATCTTCTCTCAAACCTACTTCGTTACTGTTTAATCCTTCAATGAAGATTGGATTATAACTTACACTTAATGTTCCTTTAGGTAAAAGGATATCATCAAAGAATGTTAATGTGTTTTCATCGTAATCAACAAGATAATCATACCATTCACCATAATTAACATTTAATTCTCCGCTTGTTGATGGTTGTAAAACACAGCGAAGTGTTGGATATGCAGGTTTATTTTTGAATTGGAAATCTGTTATGAATCCACGAATATAAAGGTTTTCGTTTCTTAAACGAGCTATTAAAGTAGGTTTACCTTCCAAATAATCAATTATTTGTGATTCACTTTTACCAGTTATATCTGATGCGATATTTAAATCTTTTAGTGAAGGTAGGTTTGCATAATTTATTAGGTCTGTTGGATCTATTATGATGAAATGTTCCATTACTTCTTTTTCACGTATGATTTCTACTGTGCATTCTGTGTTTGGGTCGTTTTTGAATGGTGCGTATATTCTGCCCCACACATTAGCAGATAATATTCCTGTTAATGGTGGTGAGTATGCTTTTGTTCTAACATACATTTCAGTTGGCACTTCCATTTCTAAAGATAATGTTATATCTTCAATGTATGGTGTTACTTGACCGTTACTTTTCATTATTGCTCTTAAGAATAATACGTTAGTTGGATTATTGAATATTAAGCTTCCACTTTCTGATATAGGTTGCCATGTTCTACCGTTTTGGGAGACTTCAAATCTTAATGTATGTCCTTCTGTTGCAGTGTCTCCTGAACAGTTACTTGCTAACATTATTTCTTTTATTGGATTAGCGAAAATTGGTTTGAAATAAACATAAAACTCTTGACTTGAATCATAACCTGTTTTTAATTCTTTAATATGGCATTGGAATGCAAAATCTTGTGGAGCATATTTTCCTTGATGGTAATCTACTTCTTCATCATCTTTACCATATCGAATCCAAGTATAACCACAATTGAAACTGTAGAATGCATTTCCCTCTTCATAAACATCTGCATGGCAATGTGCGTTCCATCCGCCAATCCAGTAACAATTGGTTGGATGTGATAATGGGGATAATACTACGATAGCATATGTTTCATTTTTCTCAACTGTGCAAGGATGGTCAAATACTACACTATAAACTCCAGGGTCAGTGTTATTGAATTTAACTTCTTGATAAGCTAAATGATTCACACCACTATCCACAGGCACATATATTCCATCAATTAGTTCTGTTTTTCTTATTTGTACTATTAATGGCATTCCGGTATTATTTGTTCCATGAAGATTTAACACTACTGATTCAAGTAAACCTGTTGATTTCGCTTTGAATGTTTGAGCTCTTGAAATACCTGGTATCTCACCATTCAACATGTTTTGTAACCAGTTAGGTCTTGTTTCATAATGTCTGTTCCTATCAAAACCAACATACCAAAATTCATTACAGGTCATATCATCAGATATAACATTTCCATCTTCATCTCTAATAGTCCACGGGCTGTAATTCCTTGTATCATTATTAACTGATGATTCTGTGATTCTGGGTACTTCAAACTTCTGAACAACACCATTATTACTAATAAGGCTTGTTCTAACAGCAGTAGTTTTATCAATATCAATATAATCTAAATCATTGAAATCGAATTGCAGAATCTTATGTGTATTACTATCAAAAGTTATTGTTTTATTTTCATTTTCATTATTGTACCCATAACTGTATAATTCTTCAACAGGTATTGTGGAGAATACTTTTCTTACTGCAGGTGGTGTTAAATATTCTAATTTATCCACCATCTTTTTAAGGTAAGCATCGTTTTTACAGAACTGTCTTAACATATCGGCAGTCACATATTTTTGTTCACCGAAACTATTCAAACCTAAGTTCCGATATTCAGCTGGACATGGCATGGTTAATTATTCCCTCCTAGAAAAAATTTTTTTTTATTTTGTCTGAACAACAATTTCTAAAGTTGTTGGATCATCTATTGAATTTAAAGTTTTAATATAAACATTTTTTGAGTTCACATCATAGTAATATGAACCTTCATATAATTCAGTTAAACAGCTAACTTGATTGTATCCTGAACCGCTACTGTATTCCACTACACCAACAACATTATTAGGTTCATATACATAGAATGCTCCATTATCTGCAGTTTTCCAGTCACTACGAACCCCACCAGTTATTAGGCTGAAGTCATAATTAATGTGGATGGTACTTGTGCTGTTTCCGAGAAACGTTGATGATATTCTTTTGAATATATCGTGGCTTATTAATATTTCATCATTAGCTACTCCGATTTCTGTAGTGTCTAATACTTCACTTGCAGTTACATCGCAGGTTAAGTTTAGTTTTTTTGTTTTAATGTCTGCTTTTCCAGTACAGTTTTTACGGACTGTTTCCCGTCCAAGTTGGATATCTGTTTTTAATGGTCTTGCAGTTCCTTTTCCTAATACGATGTATTTAATAACATTGAATTCATTGTTTATCCATCTGTTTAGGAAGAATGATTCTCCTTGTAATGTTATTAAATTTGTGCCTTTGATAAGTATTTTTGTATTTAAAAACATTGTTTGGAGAGGAATACTTATTGTATACTCTCCTTTCACATTAATCATATTATATCAACTCTTTTAACTGTATTATCTATAGTTAATGATAGTTCTGAAACTATATCTATTGTATTATTTAATTCTTTTTCACCAGTATCTAAGTCTAAATGTACTGTTTTTGATAATGGTGTTAATTTCTGAATTCTATCAGATAAGTTCGGAACATCTTCTATTGGGATGTTTGATGGTATTTCATCATGTTTAAATGATAAATCATAATCGTTTGGTGTCCAGTTGAATTTGGACCTCATGTATTTACAATTTTTCATTCTTCATCACCTTCATTAATTAATAGAATATCAGGTTCTTCATCAGTATCAACTATGAGAATGTCGTCATCGCTTAAATCTGATGTGTCATAATCTACATCTGTTGTGATTATTAATTTAGGATAATCATCAGTTAGTTCCGTTAAAACAAGATATTCTTCACTGCTTTCTGATGGGAATGAGTTATCCACTAATTTTATATCCCATGGGCTATCTTTGTTACAGGAAATAATGTAATATGGCATGTGTACTTTAATTGTTATATTAATACTAACTGGATTAATGTAGTCATTTCCTTCATATGTTAATTTACATGGGATTTCTTCAATATCTTCAAGAAGAACAGTTACTCCGTTTGCATTAACATCCGCTGATGCTATTTCAGAGTTATCATCTGTTCTGGTTAATATTACATTTCCGGTCAATGGGATTCTTGTGTTTCTTGAGACACTGAATGGGATAATAGTTGATTCGAAAGCTGGAATTGAATGGCTTGATTCTGCAGTTAATACTGGTGTTACTTTAGATATTGTAATGTTTTTAGTGGTATTTGATGTTTTGTAGAATGTATTTTCAACGAATTTGAATTGTACTGTGTATGTTCCTGGTCGTAGTACATCTGTGTCCTGTTGGTTGAAAGTTCCATCAGTGATTGTTTTTGAGTAGTTTTGACTGTTTAATGTAATGTTTAATGTTCCTGTATCTACTGGTCGGTTGTTTTCATCCAGTATTTCACCAGTAATATTTATTAAGTCCCCTGCAGATAATGTCATGTCTGATGTGATTATTTTGGTGTTTAACTGTTTGAATTCCACAGTAATGTCTTTTGTGAAATTGTTGTATTTATTAGTGGTTTTGTTATATTTGATTTGGAATTTAATGTTTTCACCACGAATAGTACTGTTTGTGGTGAATGTTGTTTCCCATTCTCCAAAGATATTTGTTGTTAATGTTTTACTTTCGATTGTTGCATCATCAACAATCATATTAACAACAATATTCTCATTAGGAACAGGATCTTCTTCTTCATCAACAAGATATCCATTTACATGAATCACATCATCAGAATAACTGTAAAAAGATTCATCAGTGAAAATATCTCCAGTTATAGAAAGTTCAGGTTGTATGGTATAAACTACATGTGCAACATTACTGTAAACATCTTCATCAACAGTACTGACTGCTTGCAAGTATGTTCCATCACAATTCATAATAGCTTGTGTTGGTAAATTAACTGTACACCAACCATCATCTCCTGTTGTGTAAACTTGACCAGTATTATTCTCACAAGAACTATTATAAGTATCCCAAATCTTAAATGTGGTTCTTAAAGGATTACCATCATTATTGCTTGCAAAAACTTTCAAAGGAATAGTTGGTGATTTTGTTAATAAGATTTTATGTTCTGGATATAATTTTAATTTAATATCCGCTAATTCAGAATCTCTTACTCTTACACGATAACTATTACTGATGCTGGAGTAATATTGTCTTGTTTCAGGATATTCAAAGTGCAGATTATGTGTTCCTTTAGCTAATTTACCTGTCCATGACACTTCGCCCTGATTATTACTTGTTAATGTGGCTTTTACTGAATCATTATCATATAATTTTAAAGTAGCATTTTTGACAGGGTCATTGTTTTCATCAAGAATTGTACCTGTTAAATGAATATCTTCAGATATTGAGTATATGGATTTTCCTTCACCTAATAATATTACTGAAGTTTCTAATTTAACAATAGATATTGTAAATTGAACACTGCTTGTAACATAAGATGTGCCATTTGAATAAACAAGATTATAATTATATGTTCCTTCATTAGCTGGTTTATAAGTTAATGTTTCACCATTACTTATTGTTTTTACTAAAACTCCATCTTCATATAATTTTAAAGTACCTGTATTAATCACTTCATTATAATAATCTTTTATATGATAATTTACTGTGAATGAATCGTCAATGAATATTTTATCTACTGTAGAAGCAACCATTGTTGTTGGCATTGCTTCCACTATTGCAGTATAAATTACATTGCTGTTACAATATTTTTTAGATTCTTCATATTGTGCTTTGAAATTAAATGATCCAATACCTGTGAAGTTATGTTCAAATGAATATTCTCCATTATCATTAGTTGTTGTTGATGCTATTATTCTTTCATCAGAATCATATAAATTTACAGTTTCATCTGTAATTGGTTCTTCAGTATCTTCAGTAGATAATACTCCACTTACATTATATGAGTGGTGGGCATAGAAATTATATGTATTTTGATTCATATGCATCACAGTATTCTTTTTACAAACCCAATCCGGTATAGTAACTGTGATTGGATAATTTAACCTGTTTTCATTAGTGAAAGTAGTTGAATCAGCTACTAATTCGCAACATTTATGTTTTAATGTGATATTTTGTAAATATAATTTAGTATCTTGTCTTATTTTGAAGATATCCCACCCATCATTCTGATAGATTACTGCACCTGCAGGACATGAGATTATACTACATGAATCTTCTATTTTAAGAACATTTTCAATGTAAAAATGATTATTTTTATTTAATAAGACAATTACATTATTTAAACCTTGTATTTTATTAATAGCTTGGGTTAATGTTCTTAAAGGTTTGTCTTTTGTACCTTCATTATTATCATTACCGTTTACACAATCCACATATAAATCTGCATTTTCGCAGCCTTTAATCATTACGCGTATGGTATCTGATTCAAGATAATTTGTATTGTCTGCTTCTAAATCAGATAATTTTTCATATGCTCTGAATGTGAAATCGAATTGATATATTGATTCTATGTTTGGGAAGTCATCTGTTGGAATAGTCCAGTTAGAATTTTTATTTGTATCGATAGGTTCAGGTAATGAGAATAATTCGCCGTTAATGTATACTGTGATGTAGAATTGATTATCTACCTTGCGTGCGAATTCATTGAAGAAATTAAAATTAAATGTTATTGATTGTCCTTGTATTGGATTGCTATTATTCACATTTGCGAAAAAGAATATGTTTTCATCTTCTTTACCACACATTAAGTCTTTATGTTCCCATATGTGGGGTTGCCAGTTAGAATCATATTCTCCGTCACTGTTTAAATGTCTGGATTCTTCAAACATTTTGCAGAGATATTTCTCCCTATTGGTTAATGTGATTTCTTCTAATGGTAAACCGTATAATTTCCAGATTTCCAGTACGGGCAATGGTGTATCATGTGAATGATGAATATAATTGATTATCCTGTTCATATAGTGATAATCGTCTTCAGTTGATTTATCATTAAAGGAGGGTTCTGTTTTTTGATAGTATGAGATGATCATTCCCCTTGACATTCCATCTAAATCATCTTCTGTTAATGTATTATAATTTTTTCTTGGAATGTCCCATAATGCTCCGATTTCATCAAGGCTTTCATCATGGTCATAATTGTTTCCTTGAATGGTGTCATTTTCTGGGAAACATTTGGTTAATGTGTATTCTTCCCATGTTTCCACGATGATTTTGAATGTGTCGTCAGGTATGATTTTAGACTCATCTTTAAGTAGTCTATTTCCTTCATTATCTATGATATATGATTCATTATCTTCATCAATATAGAAACCATCAGGTATATTACTTACACCATCATAAGAATAAATGAATGTATCTACTTCATCACTATAATTATAAGATTCACTATATATGACTTCATCATTTTTATAACAAGTAACACTTTTCAAATAAGGAAAGTTAGCAATAAAATTAACAGAATAATTATACGCTTCACCTTGCTCTTTCCAAACAAATAAACGCTTACCTAAATGCAAACTCTGATACACTTCAAACAAATCATTATACAAACCCTTAAACAATTCATTAAAAACATATTCAGATTTATAAAAATTACTATCGGATGATTTCTTCAAAAAATAAGGGAATTTAGCTAATAACTTATCTAAACTAGAATAAACCATATTACACCATCTCAATTGTAATTATGTTCGCAGTACCAATTTCTTCATCAGTAATCGTAATATAATTTTCAGGAACATTAAAAGTAATATTTTTCAATTCAGGAATCTGTTTATCCAAGAAAGCACCTAGTTTATAAGGAATGAAATCTTCTCCAATACTCAAACCTTTATGATACTCACCAGTGACGATATTTTTACCACCATCAATGAATAGTTTAATAGCAGAAACTATTTTAGATTTAATTTCTTCCTTTTCATTACTACTGTAAGGATTAACACGGTCAATATCAACATCCACTACCGCATAAACATTAATTGGAATTTTAACTGGAGCGGTCATACAAATATCTTCACTAGCTTGACTAATTTGTGATTGTAAATCATTATATGCTTGACCTAACTGATAATCAGTTCCAGGATCTAAAATAATTTTAATTGTTCCAGAACCATCCCAATTAGGAATAAAACTATAACCATCTAAACCATCGAAATTATCTAGATAATTAATGAAAGCCCATTCGTTCCCTTTT
Organism: Methanobrevibacter sp.; assembly: GCA_017460025.1. Lineage (GTDB taxonomy): Archaea > Methanobacteriota > Methanobacteria > Methanobacteriales > Methanobacteriaceae > Methanocatella. The sequence continues at coordinate 66,978 of JAFUBV010000001.1, forward strand.
TGGAAGATTTCTTTATGATGTTTTAATAATAAACGGTATTCTTCGTCATTAAAACCTTCACGGCCTCCACTACTAGCACTTCCATTATTAACTCTTGTGGAAGATTGTGTTGATGATAAATCGGATTCTAATTTAGAAATCTGATTTTCAATAATAATACTACCCGTTCCAGGGTTTACTGCTACAGCATTAACTGTACCTGTTAATTCACCTGTTGGAATATATAATTCTTCTACAGTACGATAACTAATACCGTTTTGAGTAGTTACTAATATTCCTGGAGATTCTAACACATCAGTATCCTGATCATGATTTAATGTGAATGTTACTTCCACACTTGCACGTGTAGCTTGAGGCCTAGGAATTCCTAACATTAATCCAATATCATCTAAATCAGAACCTATTGCATGATTGATTTTATCTGAAAAATAAACTTCAGTCATATCAGAATATACCTGTTCAAAGATTTCAGAATGAATGCTTAACAGCATAACATAAAAGTTACTTATGTCTTGTTTATTACTAACGTATCTTTCAAATTCTTCTTGATGACTAATTAAACTTTGTTTTAAAGCTTCATTCAAAGCTTTTAGAAAAATTTCTTTATAATATTTCCTTACATAAGTCATAAATTCACTCTCCCCATCACAGTCTTATCTGATATGCTTGTTACGTTGAATTCTACTAAGTATTTGTAAGTGTTACCTTTGGGATTATCGGTTATATTGACATAATTAACCTTTTTAACTCTTCGCATGTGCGTTAAGACGTCTTCGATGAATAATTCGATTTTATATTCAACCATTCTGGATTTATTGGCTTTGATTAATTCGTGGACTCTACAACCGAACTCATTGTATAATTGGTTATGTGATAATTCTTTGTAACGAGTCATTATAGCAATGCAAATAGCATTGCGTAAGCTGTCATGGCCGGTTAGATTGATTATATCTCCATTTTCAAAGGTCATGTCCCATTGGTTATGTTCATCGGGTTTTAATTCTATATCTTCATTTAACGTTTTGTAGAACCTGTATCCTTCATCTTCATAATCAATCGGAAGCATTATTATCCTCTCCTAATAACTCGTTTTTCAAATCATCAATAGCTTTGCTTATTAATTCATCCACTTCTTTTTTAGTGTAGACTTCTTTTTTAGTGTAAACAGTACTGGAATTAGCATAAGTCATAACATTAGTTTCTGATGGAGTTTCACCTTCATTGAAAGTCACTCCTTTTGCAGAATCCATATTAATATCTCCTAAACCAATGTCTAAACCGAATTCATTGGTTCCTCCAATGTCTGTTATACGATAATGGCCTTCAGCTGCTGGAGAAGTGTAAAGGATATCATCTTTGATGTAATATCCTAAAAGCAACATTTCTTTAGTGTTATCATTAACATCTGCAATAAGACAGTCAAGTTCACCTCTTGGAATAACACAAGGCTCTTGTAATGTTTCGCAGAAACTGTAATCGCCTTGGGGTGTGAAAAAATCAATTAATGAACCAGTCATACGATGTAGGATTTTGCAGAGGATTAATTTTTTATTAACTCTAACTTCTGCTTTATCTAAGTAAGGGTAATATTTAGTTAAAACTCCTAAATGGATTTTTGAAGTGTTAACTTCTTTTTTAATCTCTTTATCCAGTTTATCATTCACAACAGATTCTATGATTGGTGACATTGCGTTAATTACTCTTCCATCAGTGGTTGTAATATTATTTGAGGTTTTCATGTTGATTCCTCTTCAGTTTCGTCTGTTTCTTCTTCATCTTCTTCATCATCGGAATCTGCTTCTGGTGGATCTCCAAATCCTGGAGGATAATCTACTAATGTTAAGTTACATGTCCATCCATTATATGATTCGTCCTGATTTACTTTTGTAATGTACATGTAACCGTCTTCTTCAAAGCTTGGAATGTATACTCTAACCCATAATCCTTGTTGCCAGGTAGGTGAACCATCAACTTTACATTCAATAACATGTCCGTTGTCACGACGTATCTTCGCCCATTCAATATTGGCGAATGTTAATGCTTCTTCATATGTTTCGACAGGTACTTCTTCAGTTTTAGTGGTGGTTTTAGTTTCAGTAGTTGTTGTTGATGATGTTGATGTTGTATCGGAAGATGTGGTGGAATCTGTAGTTGATGTTGCAGTATCACTAGCTACTTCTTCAGTTTCAGTAACCTGTATTTTTTTAACTGCATCCAACTCTAAAGGTTTTTCACCAAAACGGTCAATGAGATTATCATCCATGAAAACAATATCTTCTCCACCTTGCCAATGAACAATTAGTTTGTTAACAGTATCAGGATTAACATCAGTAACATCTATGCTACCTTGAATGATATCTAATCCTTCAATCAAAGTTAATTCACTAGTTTCAGGGTCAGGAATCTTATTAATATAAACAATATCATTAACCACCCTACATTCTATTTCACCATCACGATAAGCAAGAATATCTTTTATAGCTTCCTTAATACTTGATGCAGAAGAACCTTCTTCATCTTCACTTCCACCATTAGCTAATTTGGTGGCTATACTGTCAAATGTACATCCTAATTTACCACAAACATAATTAATGTACTGCTTATTCTTATCAAAGTAAGCTTTTGCAGGTTGACCAACAGATTCAATAGTACTTCCACTATAATTATCGTCATGAGCTCTGACAAGTGGTGTAGTAGCTAAACCTTTGCAGGTTAACCATTTGTCTGTAGTAGCAACATTTGAGGCGAATACAACCCACATATACTTGTAATGATAGTAACCAGTTTTCAATCCATTTACGAAGTCAACGAACATTCCTGCATCAGAACCATTGACAATGAAGACTCCAATTTTTCCAGAGGCTTTAGATGATAATCCATATGATTGAATTGTATTAGGACCAACACCTGCGTTTTCACAAGTATGGCCTTTAGCTTCCAATTTCTTAATAACAGTATCAATCCAACCTTTCTCAGTTGCATGATTACCATTCGAATAATTATCGGCTGCCACTACATATGTAGACAAATTAACTCACCTCCCTTTTTAACATGATGGGAAATCCCATAATCTACTTACACTTTGATTTTGATACACCTGACCAAGACTTCTACGAGAATATCCAGGATCTGAATTTTGCCATGAGCCATCAACATAATATTGAACCCATACATGACCAGTACCATAAACTCCACGAGCTTTTAATTTAACCACTTTAGCCATTTCATAACCTAAACGGGCTCTGTCACAACAATTGCTATAACCTGATTTCAAAACTTCACTTGGACATTTATGATGATCACTGTAATTTGGTGATGGATATTGCACATGGTCTGCGATAAAAGCAGTTATTGCATTAGCCTTTGCCTTTGCAGATTTCTTACCTTTACAGACTTTTTTAGCCATTGCTTTAACATCTGAAGATACAGTACCGCTGTAATCCCCGCCTTCATCGTCACTATCTTCACTACTGGAAACGTTGCTGTAATCAATGACTTCATCTTCCATTCCAGTGAAATCAACTACGGGTGTTAAACCGGCAGTTTTAATCATTTCTTCAAGGATACTGGACATTTTCATTTGACTGAAATCAAACTGATACTTTTTATCCAATAACTTAGTCATACCAGATAATGTTATGTCAACGCCTTTTTCACTAAACCTTTGTTCAGTAATGAAAGCTAATAAAACTTCATCTAAATCCTCTAAAGTTGTTACGACACCTTCTTCCTCCCAACATTTACGCAAACAAGTACGAACGCCTTTATAGAATCTTTTTTTATCAATGGAAGGTACTTGAATACTTCCATTGTTACTTATAGATTCATAATCATACTCATGCTCAGTTTGGAACATATCTCCATAGTAATATGTTTCTAAGATTTCACCTTGATGTAATGTGAAACCATCATTATCATCACTAACTTCTTCCTCTTCTTCTGTGTTTTCTTCAGAATCAGATGAATCCGATTCTTCTTCTTTTTCGCCCATAAAAGGTTCATACGGGACAAAGTTTTCTTCATCAGTCTTATAAACTTCAAAAATATTACGAGGAATACTGTAAGGTTTAACGCTCATGAGTTCCACCTTGATTTAATATATTTTTTAATTTCATCCAAATCATTCAATGAATCTAATTCCTTAGTATTGTTGGAAGTTTCTTTAATTGAAGTGATGTTTGATTCAGTTTCGGTTTCAGTGACTTCAGCGTTATCTTCTTGCAATATGTCTTCAGGTATAACGAAAGATTCTCCAGGAATATTTGGTTGAGCTTCAGGAATCTCATTAACAGTAACATCTAAAACCCAATGTTCCGGAGTACATTCTTCAGCCCGACGCTCAAAAATAACTTCCGCCATGAATTTTCCACCCATATATTCACTGATTACTTCACATTGTTTATTTGACATTTCAAGAAGTATATCATCGAATATTTTAGGATTGCCTTCAGTATACACGGTAGTAGTGAAACTGTATTCTCTAGGCAAATATTTTCCACGAGTAACACTTTCAGTTCCACCTAATAATTTTTGACGGACTAATTCTCTTCTATTAAAACTGTTATCTCCACGAATATCCTCTGCATAGAATGGGAAACCATCTATTTCAAGAGTTTCGTTTACTCCTTCTACAATATCCTTATACATATTAGGCATGATTATCTACGCTCCTGTGGATTGTGGATTTGGATCATATAAATTCAAAGATTCTAAAGCAAGTATTAACATTTGTTTTGCTTCTTTAGTTGTCATGTCACGTGCATCAATTGGCATTGCTCCTTCTTGGAAAATAATAGTGGTGGTATTACCTGGTTGTGGTGTTGATACCCTACTATTAGCCAAGTCCATTGATTGTAAAGATGATGGGTTTAATGGTCCCATTGCAAAGTCTAATGATGGTGTTCCGAATGCGGATACAACAGAACTGCTTATTGTTTTTGCAGCGGAGATAAGTTTTCCCGCACCATCGTATATTTTTTGTGGTGAGTATACTCCGAATTCTTTACCCCACATTCTTGCAATAGCACCTGGTGAGTGAGCGTCAGAACCTTCTTTTGCAGCGGCCACTGCTTTTTCTGCTGCTGCTCTTGCAGCATCTGCCAAAGCACCACTACCACTGTTGATAGCTTGAACTGCATAATTCATTTCGTCTTTAGCTATTTGTCCTAATTTCAAACTATTTTTAAATGCATTTGTAACATTCGTACCTAAAGTATTTCCACCAGATGTTGCTACACCACTAGCAGATAAGATTCCTGATGATACTGCTCCTTGAACAGCACTTCCTAGTGGTGATAATCCTGCTGTAACACCAGATACAATACTTGAACCAATTCCTTGAGCAGGTGCTGCGAAACCTCCCGCTGCTGCAGATAATGTCTCACTTAAACTAGATAATGCTGTTTGAATGCTTCCAAGAACAGATTCTGTTCCTTCACCTAAAGTGATATCTCCGATTTTAGCTAATTCTTCTGCAACTGTTGAAACATTAGTGACTGCTGTGGAAATAATGGTTGAGTCAAAACCTTCCATTGGTGGCATACTAGTCATTGTAGTTGCCACTTCACTAATTTTAGTCATAGCAGAAGATATTTTACCTAACCCTTCAATTTTTGCATCATCTACACCTTCAACATTTATTCCTGCGATTGCTGTTGCTGCATCTTGAAGGTCTGTGATAACATTATTTAAAGCAGTTTTAATATCTGTTCCACCGAATATTCCATCCATCCAACCATCCCAATTACCATTATCACGCATGGTTCTTAATGTTTGGAATGCATCAGAAATAGATTGTAATGCAGAGGATACTTTACTGATTTTATCTCCTAATCCTTCAGGGATTTCAGGTAAAGTCCATCCACTTAATGCTGTTGCTGCATCATAAATATCTGTTTTAACTGCATCTAATGCTTCTTGAATATTTACTCCACCGAATAATCCATTCAATAAATCTGTGAACATTGAATCCCAGTTTTGACCATCACGAATACTCCTAAGAGCACCCATTGCATCACCAACACTAGCCAAACTATCACAAACATTTTGAATGTTCTGTGCAACACTAGTGTCTAACGGTGTTAATCCACTGAATTCATTTAATTTCGTAGAAGCCTGCATAATGTCATCTTTTGCCTGTTCCAAAGCAGATGTAATATCTCCAAATTGGAAAGCCCAAGCAATAAAATTACCAAAACCTGTAGTAACAGTAACACTGGTTAATCCCATCATGGCATTAGAAACACTACTTAAACTATCACTTATAGTTTGAAGATTTGTAGCTACAGATGGATCTATAGTGACAGTTTCAAAACTTTTTAACTGTGCTGCGGCTTCTTTCAATGAACTAACTGCAACTTTTAATGGTCCGGTAATACCTGTGAAACCACCTATCATTGCTGCTATTCCAGTCATTATACTCGTGAATGTCATTGCAGCCATTGCTGCACCAACATATAATAATGCTTCTGCAATCTGTTTAATTCCTTCAATACTTCCTTTCAAGTTAATATTATTGAAGTTTAATGATTCCATAAATTCTCCAAGAAGTTTAATGAAAACCATTGCTTCAGCAGCAATAACTGATATAACAGGAATCATAATCATAATAACGGCGGATAAAGCTAGTGCAGGTACAATCATTGATGTAAATGCAGCACTTAATGATGTTGTTGCTACGGCTGCGGTTTCAGCTCCTGCTGCTCCAGCTTCCATTGCTGGTGCTGCTGCCCCTACTCCTGCTGCAACTTCACCTACTTCTTCAACGCCTGAGACTACAGTTTTCATTTCTGAAGCAGCATCAGTTGCTCCCCGTAGTCCAGATAATTTATCCTTTAACCCACTAAAAGTGTCTTTAAAACTAAATCCACTTATGCTTTGGTATAATGATTTATTTAATCCGTTTAACTTGCCTTTAATGTCTGGCATTTTAATATTTCGGATAGATTCACCGAATGAAGATAATTTTCCACTGATGCCTCTTGTGATATCTCCTAATCCACCAAAGCCTTTTTCTAATGCATTTTGTAATGATTCACCAACACTAAATCCTTTAACACTAGAAGCTATTTTAGTGAATGGTGCTGTTAATTTACCTTTTAAATCAAAATTTTTTATACTACTAAATGCGTCAGTTAATTTAGTTTTAAATCCGGAAAATTTATTTTTAATTGCACCAGTAAAAGTCATTTCTGCAGCTTCTTCCGCAGCTTCCCATTCTTTGATTAAATCATCATCAAGGAAATGCCCTCCTTCTTTAAGAGCCTCTGATAATCCTTCAGTTGATTTTTTACCAAAGATAGTTTCAGGGTCATAACCTAAATCAGTGATTCTTTTCTTAGTTAATCTTTCATTAGTTTGTGCATTAATTTCAGCTATTTTTTCAAAGGTATCATCTGATTTTTCAAGTTCTTTAAGATATTTAGCTAAATCTTTATTCTCGGATTTACTGCCTTTAAGTAAGTCTGCTGCGAATAATGCATCAGTACCTGCCTCAACTGCTTTCTCACCTTTACCCACAGTTTTACCAGCACTTGCAACACCCGCACCAGCTGCACCCATACCAGTAACATTAGCTCCGATTTCACCAGCATTACTTACACTTGACATTGCATTAGTCATGTCATTAACTGCATCCGCAGCATCATGTGCAACTCCAGCTACATCACCAGCACCTTTAATCCAATTACGTAACTTTTTAACTCCTTTACTCAAATCTTTAACACCACGAACCGCAGTGGAGACATTGAATAAAGCACTATTCATTACATCAATACCTTCACCAACAAGAAGAATAATTGCAGTTAAGTTTCCACCTAAAGCATTATCCAAATCCAAGAATCCTCTTTTAACATCTTTAATAATTGGTAAGAATTCATTACCTATTTTCTTACCACCACGACTAAAAGCTTTTTGGATTAAAGCATCTAAACCTTGATTAGTTTCCATTAACTCTTTTGTAGAACCCATTACCTCAGTAACTGCAGCCATGAATCCACGAATATCATCTTCTTCACCAGACCATAAGCCAGTACGTTTTAATGCATCTTCAGAAACTCCATATTGGTCGAGTGATGCGAATGCCCCTTTAATACCTTTAGATAATGACATCATTGCGGTTTCAGCTAATGCTGTTGAACCTGTTTGAGCTAATACTGCTGCACCAAAGTTAGCCATATCATCAGTGATATCTTTAACTTCATCATCAGATGCTCCAGTCGCAGCTTTGAATGCATTTAATGCAGGGATTAAATCTTGCATTGAAGTTAAACTGGAATCTGTGACTTTATCTACTGTATCATATAAGTCCTCAGCAGCTTCTTTGGTACTAGTCATGTTATTGATTAATACCTTATTAGTTTCTGCTTTACTTGCATTACCAAAGATGATGTCTGATGCAGATTTCCCACTATTCAATGAACCAATTAAACTGTCACTAACAGTGCTTAAACTAGCCATTCCACTAGTCATACTAGCTAAAGCAGATTGTGCTGATGCAGCCATTCCCTGAACACTATCATCTATCTGTCCTGCTACACTAGATACTTCATCTTTCGCACGAAAGATTAACATGAGTTCTTCAAGGCTAGCCATAATAATTCCCATCCCATTATTTTTTATAATTTACTCCAATTTTTATAATTATGAGCTTTCAAATAGTTATTTAATAATCGTTCACTAATATTCAATTCATTTAATATGCTTTTCATAGTTTTAGAAGATTTTTTGGATTGTTTTAGGTAAGATATCCCTCCTGCATCATCTATGATTTTGAACTTACGTTTTCTTCCTAAATCATACCAACCAGAATATCCATGTTCTTTTAAATATCTATAAAAGGATTTATGTCCAATATTAAATTCTTCTAATAAATTTTCTAATGTGTTATTTGATGCTTCTGATTTTATGATATACTCCATACCTCCTGCATCATCAATTATTTGCCATTTACAATCAGTATGGTTTTTACCACTAGAAGATTCACGTTTACCTGTTAAACTTTCCCAATTAACTTTATTCTGTTTAAGATAATTGTCTAGTACAAAAATAGAAACACCAAGATTATCTGATACTTCTTGTTTAGATAATCCTTTAATCTTACAGGATTTTATGAAATTTAAACCTCCAGCATCTTTAATTAGTTGTTGTTTATAATTATAATGATTCACACCAGTTGAAGATTCTCGTTTCCCTGTTAATTCATGCCACCCAGTGTAACCCTGGTCTTTAAGATAATTATAAAATGCTTTATCAGATATCTTAAATTCATTAAGCATGTCTTCTAAAGATTTGCCTGATGCCTTTGATTTTTTCAGATAATCAATACCTCCAGCATCATCAATAATTTTTCCTTTATAATTAGGATGATCTTCTTTATAACCTAATCCCTCTCCACCAGGAGTCATATTATAATGAAAATCATTTTTATCAAAAGTTTTAAAAATTTTAATGAAATATTGCTCATATTCATTTAAAATTAATTTATTCTCAGGCAAAACTTTTAAAATATATAATTTAAAATTATCTGGAGTGTATTTCTTTATAGCTCTATCAATACGGAAAGAACTCCTACTATCTTTACAATGTTCATACCATCTTCGAAGAATGTCTCTAGATTGACCGATATAAAGTTGATTAGTTAATCTATTTTTGATAAGATAGATACCACATAATTTATTATGCAAACCTACTTGCAGAGTATTAGTTTCAATTGGAATTATATAATTAGTCAACTTAATACCTCATTCTTCGTCCTCGACGGGATCTATTTTTCTTAGCTTCTTTTTCAGCATTGCGGATTTGTTTTTGTTCTTCTTTGATGATTTCACCATATTTCCGCATTAACATGATGATGTCTAAATGGTTTCTTTTGTAGATTACTTCACTAATCGGGATGCATAAGTGTTTACTTACACGGAAGTATACTTCACCGAGAAAACTATCTAACAGATGGAAATAAGTCTTCTTTGAAAGTTTCGTTTAATTGTAATCTTCCACGGACTTCATGGAATAAACTTACACGTGTTCCCAAGTCAACTTCTTCCCAAAATTTAAGATTATCTTCAAAACTAGTTTCAGGATCATCAACAAATTCAATCCTGTCAGATAAAAATTCATTAACCATTTGGATTAAGAATTCTTCATCTTCCACTTTCTCATTGATTTTATCCATAATGGATTGGTACATTTTAGTTTCTTCAGGAGATAATGGTTGTTTAGCTTCTGCTTTTCCCATTACTTTTCTTTCAGTTTTACTTAAATCATCGAAGATACCAAATTGATTTTCCTGTGCTTCCAAGTATTGTTTATCGGTGAATGGTTTGATACGCATTTGTAACAGATATTTCTCACCGTTAATCCAGTAATTCATATCTATACGATAGCAGTTTTTATCATGTATTAATGCTAATAATTGTGATTGTGTTTTAACAATGTTTTCGGATTTTTCCATTGTTTTTTCAATTTTATCAGCATCGTATTCATCGAAAAAGCCCCTGTAATCTTTTAATAATCCAAGAATACTTTTTCTTTCTTCTTCTGTTAAATCTTCTTTATCTATACATTTATCCACTAATTGTTTTTCGTCGTCTTCTAAATATTCGTAGGGTAATTTTTTACATTCTCGTGGATATTTGGTGTCCCATAAAAATTTTTCTGTTTTTTCACTAACCATAATTTCCTCTCTCCAAAAAAAAATTTTAAAAAAAAAATACACTAAAAGAAAAATTAAATCCCTGTAGTGTATCATTTTTTTTAGTTTATCTAGGGTCTTTGAAACCTAAAGCAATGAATTCTAAATCAAAACTTAAACCTTCATCTTCCATTGATGGACTAATAGATTCAATCCTACAATGTAAGAGAGTACCAACTTCCTTATAATCTCCATCATCACCATAAGCAAAAACACTTATAGGGAAATTAGCACGTTTGGCTTGGTATTGTCTGCATAATTTTAAGTATTCTGGACTGATTCCGTTAGCACTACCACTATATTCGTTTTTACCTCCAGCATATCTGTAAGGGTCACGGCTATTAGTGGCAGTTTTAGTATTGTTTTCAGTAGATATTTCGAAATCAAAATCTTCACAGATGATGACTTCATTATCTAATCTTAATTCAGCTAAGTCGTAGCTGTTGTCATCTGGATCTACAGTGATGGCCATATTTAATTACCTCCTGTGGTTGCGTTTGGTGCTTCAACAAACATGCTGAAACCGATGAATAAGGTTGAGTTAACTGGTACTGATACTCCTTCTGCGATTAACCTGTAAGGGTTTGCATTGGATTCAACAACATTAACTGCGGTTCCATCCATCATGTGTCCTGCGTCTAAAAATCTGTTGACGATTACATCAACGTCAGTTTGGCAGTAGATGATATTGGTTTCAGTTTCGTTTCTTTTGATTTGTTTGTATAATGCAGTGTAGACTTCTCTGATTAATTGGTCTACGTTTCTTCTAGCATGTAATAAACAATCATTAGGTCTTGCGTCTTGACCTGCAGCGAATGCGGTTGATACTGCAAGATTGATTCTTGGGTGGATTTCAGGTCCTGCTAATTCATCTTTGATGAAAATAATACCTGCGTCTTGCATGTTGTTTTCAATTGTTGGTGTACGGTTATTGAATTCTCCAGGAGCAATACTTCTGAAGTCAGTGTATCCTGGTTCTTCATAATATGGTGTAGTCATGATTTTAGCAAGTATACGGCCAAAGTATTTTGGTTCGCATAATCCAAGACGGGTGTTTTGAATGTAGTTGTCTTGTTCATCATCAGTGTATAACATTAATTGAGCATCAGTAGCACCAATAAAAGTAGTGTAAGCTATTCTTGGGTTACCGTATTCATTGTCTTGTTTAATGCAGTTTAATGCACTGTTTAATATGCTGATTACTTTGACTTTATCATCAGTTGCTTTGAAACCAACGTAAACTTCTGCACTGATTTCTCTTTTAGTTTTAGCAATTTCCATTGCATCTGTCCATTTTTTAACATCAGCTGCTTCGGATATACCTATTGCACCTAAATCAATAACATAAACATATGGGATTCCAATGTCTTCTGCTTCATTTTTTCTTCCTTCAGTGAAGTAATCTTTTAAAACAGCTAATAATGGGTTAGTTGCTGGGTTGGTTCCTATCCCACCATTTGCAATTGTTCTTTCAGCTGCTTGATATGATTTAAATTTTTGTATACCTGCAGTTGGTGAAGTATTTCCGGATAATCCAATGAAAATAGGGATTTGTGCTCCTTCACCTGATAAACCAGGATTACTATCTGATTCATAATATCTTACTTTAGGTGTTTCAGTTATGGTGATAGTCATGGTATCTTTATTCTCCTATGAAATTTTTAATTATTTTATTTAATTCATCAATGGTAATGGATGGTTTAATGTCTTCTTTACCGTAGATGACTTCTTCTTCACGGTATTGTTTTATTAAACCTGCATTGGTTAATGCTCCAATTATGATGTATTCTCGTTCAGGATGTTCCTGTACAGCTTCGAATAAAATTAATTTTTTTGAAGTAGTGGTGTCATCTTTTTTTGGAGCTTTATCTGTTTTAGTTTCTTTTTTAGTCATATTTTAGTCTCCAATTCAAATTCATCGAAGGGTTTTCCTCCGATTTTATGGTAATGGTAATAATCCATTTCTAATTTGAAAATAGTTCGTAGTATTTGACCTGTGGGGTCTAATTCATCTAGATCTGTTACACTATCTATTCTGAAAGTGTTTTTGATGATATGATGTTTTTGGAAGAATGATTGGTAATCATTGATGCGTGGGCATTGTGATTTGTTTGTTCTTCCTGTATTGTGAGTTAACGCTTCACATCTGCTTTCCAGTAATTTGCAAGAATCATCTTCATAATATTTACAAGTAGTGTAATGATTGGTTTCGGCTTGTAGGATACGATGGTCGATTTGTTTCGTTAATGTGTGGCGTTCTTTTTCAGTGTTACACCAAATATTAATCCAGATGGTTGCATTATATCTTTTTCGAAGATATTCTGCTCCATCGATTTGGACATATCTTCTTCTGATAAATCGTTCGTCGGCTTGGTTAATTGTGAAGCATGGTGAGCGATCTATTTCAGCATAATTTTTCACAAAAGGAATTATCGTATTTTCATAAACTATTTGATTCTTTAGTAAGTCTAGAAAAGCAGTTTCCATTGGATGCATTCTTTTGTTTTTATAATAATCCGTTTTCACTTAAGACTTGATGGTAATACTCTTTGAATTTAGGTATTGATTTGTGCAATGTACGTGTGACAAATGGGTTAGGTGCTGTTCCAGGATGATTAACTTTCCTGGCAAACACTTTTTTACCATTTACTTCGAAAGCAAGGAATTTCCCGTTTTTAGGAGTTATTGTATGTGCTGCTGTACCGTATTGTACATCTTGCCAATATGTACGACCATTGCTTCTTGCGTTACTATGTAACTCACCAATTAAAGGTGATGGTTTTCTTTTAGTAATACTACGACGTAAGTTTCCTGTTAATATTGGTGCTTCACGTCTAGCTATATTATTAGCTTCGTTCAATCCATAATCTAATGTTTCACTTATCATGTCTTCGAATCTTTTCTTTTTCAATCCGAGTTTACGATAATATGAGTCATTGAATTTCACATCTAAACTTAAGCTAATCATAATTGGATCATTGTTTTCTTTGCTTTTGAATTGTCATTCTTTTATGATGTATTATATGATTCCATACTTCAATTGAACCAATAACACTATATTTAACTCCATCAATCACAATAAGGTCAGTGTCATAGATTTCTGTATCAATACTCATGTATACAACATATGTATCTTGCAATATCTTACCAAATTCCTCCATCGAAGATTTAGCGGATATTGGTTGGAAATCAACTTCAACTTCATCTCTTAAAGTATATTCTGGTAATGGTTCACCCCATTCAGTATATTCTCCAGTAGATTGATTATAAGAGTATAATTCCATCATTGCATTTGGGAAAAAAGGAGGCATATTATATCAACCTCGCAGTTGCATTATATTGATTTTTCAAACTAGTAATCAATGAATTAATAACACCCCATTGACCGCCACTAGTGTCAAGTGAAACAGTAACTCCACCTTCACTAATACTGGCTGCTCTTTTATCCCATCCAGGATTATTCTCATAATCCACCATCAAATCAATTATATGTGAATACGCTGCTTCAGGAATACAATAAATGTATTGGATGTATAACCGACCAGTATAAGATTGGTCCAGATATATTAAACCAGATTCTTCATCGATTATACAATCATTTATGCAAATACATTTTTTATCAATCATGATCTTGTTGATTGATTGTATTGGATAATGATCAACAATTATTACATCATCATCAAAATCAGGAACTATTTGTTTGGCAGGTGTAGGTGATAATGGTAGACCAGTTTCTACTGCTAATTGTTTTATTAGTAATTCTCTTTGTTTTGAATTAGTAATTTCTTCAGTATTTTCTTCATTAGTCATATTTTCTCACCTAAAAAAAAATTTGATTTAAATTTAAAAATCGTCATCTACTTCTTCTGCCATGATAATATTGGCAGTGTTAGCTCCTGCAACAATGGTTATGTTTCCATAATATTGGTCATAACCTTCCTTAATAGCGAGTAACTCATAAGTTCCTACAGGTACATTATTAATGTTGCAGCCTCCTGCAGAACCTGTTGTGCCTTCGTATTCATCACCAGTGTTACCATCGCCAATGATGACATCTACACCTTGTAATGGGTTACCATCACTATCTTTAACACTTACACTAACATTACCTGTTTGTGGAGCATTATTTGTTTGGTTGTTTTCAGGATTCTCCTCAGTCACTGGGATCTGCAATACCAGTGATTAAACCATTTTTGTATTCTGCTACGTTTTGAGCAGTGACAAATGATACAATAGCATCACGGGTACCTAATTTGTTAGTTGGTAAATCAGTTAACAAAGTAGGTGCGAGTAATCTTTTAACTTCAATGGTAGCGGAGTCAACGAATAACATTGCATCGGATTCAAGGTTGGAATCAATTAAGATTGGTATTTCTGCACCGTTTGGAGCTTCGTAAGCAACAACTCTGTGTCCTAAGCCAATATCGATTTTGTCGTTGTATCTTCTGTAAGGTGCAACGATTTTTTTAAGTTGTTTAGCAACAAGGTTAGTGGTTACAATAACATCTGGAGTACCGTTGTTTTGGTCGATGATGTCAGTTAACATGTCATCGATTAAATCTTCGGTGACTGGTTCGTTAGTTAAAGTTTCTTTGTTAGTGGTAACTTGGTTTACGAAACCTTTGAAGTCTTTATCAGCAGCATTACCAGTTCCTTGGAGTAAAGTGTTATCTAAATCGTTAGTGACTTTGATAAATCCATCTTGGATTTCAGATTGTAATAAGTCAACTACATTATTACCCATTTGAGATAATAAGGAAACATCAATTGGGTAGATTAATGTTTTCATTTTCTCCATTTTTTCATCGTAGGATGAAGCTACTGCTTGAGGAATGTCATCGTTTTCATTGATGAACTGGGATACACCAGAACTGTTTTTAAGGTAGAATGCAGCGTAGGTGCTGTTGAAGTTATCATCCACTCTTCCTTTTGATTCAAGGAATCTGAAGTATGGTGCTTTTTCAAATACACGTGATTGTAATTCAGGACTGTATGCGATTTGCATACTGGTTGGTGCTGCATCAGTTAATTGCATAGCTTTTTGTAAATCAGCAATTTGTTTGTTGTTTTTTTCGATTTTTGCTTCTAAATCTTTCATAGTAAGTTCGGTCATGGTTAATTTCTCCATTTGAAAGTTTTTTTTAATTTAAATTAGAATATAAAAAAATTATTAATTTTAGTTTTTTATAATAATGATTTAAGGAAATCTTCTTTAGTTTGTTTAGCAACTAACATTTCAGCTGCTTCACGACTGGTGAATTCAGTTTTTTCCGCATCATTATCTTCATCGTTTTTATCGATTTCTTCTTCATTGTATTGGAAATCTGGTTGACGATTTTTATTTAAATCTTTGAATAATTTATCCATTTGTTCAGATACAGCTTTATCCACAGTATCTTTAACTGTTTCAGTTACATCAGTTTCAGAAATAGATTTAATTTCAGATTTCACAGATTCTAATTCTGTGTGGAATAAACCTTTGATATCTTCAAGGGTTAAGGATTTTTCTTCCTCTTCTTCCTCTTCTTCTTCGTTGGTTTCGGCAGGTTTGCCTTCACCTTCATCTTCATCGTCTTCTTCGGATGCGGATTTAATAGCATCTTTAACAATTTTCTCTAATTGTTTAGATACTGCTTGAACAGTATCATTTAATAATTCTTCTTTCAAAGAAACTGAATTTTCATTAATTAAATCAATTACATCTTGTTTAGTTAATGTTTCTACTTCTTCGTTATTTTTTTGAGTCATATTTTGCACCTCATTTTTCATAATAGTATAACATGCACCAGTTAAGCAAGTGGATTTCACTAATCCTTTACTGGTAGTGATGGTTCCGTAAGTATCCCAATTTGCAGGCATACTTGTTAAGCTTATTTCTCTTAAGGTGATGTCTTTTATCTCCCACCCACCATCTTCTAATTGGGTGTGTTCAGTTACTCTCCCTCCAATTGACAATCCTAGTTTAACACCGATGTCTAACATTTCTTTGATGTCTTGAGCATATTTTGGTAAGATTGTAGCTTTGATACGTAAACTGTACGCATCTGTATCTACTACATGTGTGATTGCTCCAATGACACCATCGAATAATCCATACCAGTGATCACCATGCAAGTTTAAACCTGCTTGTAATTGTCTTTTCATGGATTCAATACATGTTGGTGTTACAATGTCTAATTGAAGGTCTTTGTTGGTTGTTGAAGCTATTCCTTCTATGGTTAATGAACCGTCCTCATTGAGAGTATAACTTTTTGTGGTTTCTGGATAGATTTGAGGACGTGCGTAGAGTTGGAATTGCTTTTCTAATACTTCAGTTGACATGAATATTTATTCCACAATCTATTTTTTTTGAATTATTTTTACATACTATAAAATTTTTTTTTTTAGAAGTGGGTTTCAGGATTTAAACCTGACTATTATGTAAAAAATGATTCTTTTTAACCCACATTTTTTCAAATTAATCCTTATTTTTTTTTAGTTTTTACATGGGAGGACCACCTCTCCATGAAAAACTAAAAAGAAAGAGAGTACATTTAAGGGTAAAAAAATGTGAAATGAATTATGTTACCCCTTTATGTAAATGAGAGAAAAAAAAATAAATTAGGAAATTTTTTTTTGAATGTTTTGTCATTATTTTTGAACAATGGTGATTTAAAAAAAAATAAAAGAAGTTACGGCTGGCTGAATTTTAATTATATTTTTTTTTAAACATTATTTTTTTTTCTCTCAATGATTTTTACATTATCTAAAGATTCATTTCATTACCCTTTTTCTTTTGTCGACGTGTTTTTATTGTATTTTTTCCCCTGAAAATGGAAAAAAAATACTGGCCTAATATTTTTTTTTTAAACAAAGGTGAAATATAGGTGTTTTTTTTTTAGAGACGAACGCATATTTTTTCCCTATTTTTTTTGGAGCGAAAAAATGTTTTTTTTGAGAACTGTAGGTGGAACAGGGAATCGAACCCTGCAAAGATTATTCCACCATCCATTTAAAATAAGAATAAAAAAAATATGAGAGGAATATGAAAAATAAAAATTGGAAATTTAGAAACGTGAGGATAAAAAAAATTTCCTAATTATTTTTAGATCATCCAATAGCTACTCTCCCATATTTTAATTTTTTTATTCTTATTTTCTTTTAACCAAAATAAAGGAAGTTATTTACTTTTCGTTGTTTTTTTTTAGAACCAGAGCAAAGTAGTTATATATTTTTTTTTCTTTGTTTTTGATAAGGGAGAAAAAGAATTTGAGTGTATGTTTAAAAAAAAAATAAGCTAGAAAAAACTCCCAAGAAAAAATTAGCTTTCAGGTATGTTGGGATTGAATGCTTGTGCCCAATCTTCCAAAGGTGTTAAATTAACAACATAATGCACCTCATCCTCAGGCTTAACCTTAGACTCCCAAACAGACAAATAAGTACATCTACAATTCGGATGAAACGGTGGATACTTCCCACCTTTAATCAAATCTTGGATATTATGAACAAGTTCTTCACCACGATTCTCAAAGGTAATCTTATCATTTTTATTGAATTCATAAGCATATTGCAAACAAGTAGTGCAGACATGTTCATCTTCAGCAGTTAACAACTTAACCTGAGTGTAGCCTTCATTCACATAAGACTGTAAAATACCAGTATTTTGAATACGTGAAGTTTCAGTCCTGGCAATCATAGTTGCCCTTTGACGTGGAGTGAAAGTACTTCCAGGCAACTGGGTTATACCTAACTCTAACAGTTTAGGTGCAAGGCTTAAAGGGTTTTCACCTTCAATGGCTGCACGAGTCATACGATTTTTAACAGCACCACGCAAATCATCATTAAGGTTTTGTATTAAACCATAATTATAATTCCTTGCGAAAGCGAAAGCTAATCTGTCAGTGTCAGTGTATCGTAAGTGTTCAGCTATGTTACTGTATCCTTTGCTTTTACCATAACTGTAGATTTCATTTAACAATCCATCTACTGTATCGTAAGTACCTGCAAGGATAGTATCCCAATCATTCTCCAATGACTCCCATATCTCCTGTTGATAATAAGCTTCATTGAAAAAGAATTCTTTAGCTTCATCACTATCAATCCAGTTAATACTGGCCTGTAAAACATCATCGATTTGTTTGGATAGTAATTTATAATATTTCATTACTTGGATATTATCACGTAGACTTTTTTCTGTGAACTCTTCTTCGAGTCCTAAGTCTTCAATTAATAATTGATTTGTTAATATCCTTTCAGCTGATATCATAAATTATACTCCTTACCAAGACGCTCCATGAGTAATGCTTTCTTTAAAGCTTTAGCTTCTAAATCCACTTTGGGATTGATTAGTTTTGCATCTTCAACATTATCAATTGTTGGTGCTAATGCAAATTGTGAATAGTTCATGGGTACATTTCCCCAATCAACTGGATCTAAACCATAATTTGACCTGACTTCATTGATGTATGTTGAGCCGTTACGTAATTGTTTGTCTTCAATTTCTGCACGGTTTAATTTGTTCTCTGCATCCTCACGATTAAATGTGAATACTTCACTGAAACCAGAACGACCAAGTGATTTGTTGAATTGGTCCTCTATCACACGGGCTGTACCATTTAATACTTTTTGGAAATCTTTATTCTGTGATTCACCCGTACCTGAACCGAGACTGGCGGTTTCAATAATATCCACTTTGTGTGGTGGAACACCGAAGTTAACAAGAATCACGTCACGACTATATTTCATTAAGTCCAGGAATTCCATATCCCTGTTACTGTTGGATGTTCTTAGGTAGTTGGCTGCTTGTAGGATTAATGTTCCTTTTTTGTTTTTTTCTTCACGTAATCTTTTACGGTTTGCTTCAACAGCTACTTGTCCTAAGTCTTTGTCGAATGTGATTATTCCTCTCGGGTCTAATCCACTGTTTTTGAATATATCTTTATTGTGGTCTTTACCGAGAATTTCTAATGTAATATCCGCAGATATGGAATCAATTAAACTTGTACCCCATCTACTACCTTTTAATTCAATCTTCGGTTCATAAATATGAATTAACTGTTCAGGTTCATAACGGATTTTTGTATTACGTATACCCCATTGACTAGTCTCTTGATCCCAACCAATCAACTCAGTAGGTATAAACTTAAACCCGTTAGGCACACGATTAAAAACTCTGTCATGATTAACTTCAATGAAAGCATCACCAGTAATCTTCCATGATGGCAATATCTGCTTGACTAGGCTACTGAATGTAGCTTCATCATATAATCCTCCAGGATGTCTGAAGAGATTATTCAAATAATTAACACGACCAAAATTAACATAATCATTGTATGGATTGTTAATATTGAATCCATTGTTTAATAATTCATCACAGTAGACTCCGCAGCATCTGCGAACCCATACATTGTAATGGTATGCGTCGTAGTATGTTTGGAGTAAGCTTATGCTTTTATCATGATCTGGTAATGCCCATTTGTATTCTCTGAAGTACTGCTCTAGTAAGCTACTGTATTCAGGTTTTCTTAGTGATGGTATAATATTTGTGAATGAGCTTATTGTTGATTTTACACGGTTAGTTATATTCATTATTTATTACCATCCTATCTAAATTTTTAATTTTTTAATTTTATTTTTTTATAAGTCTATAATCTCGAAAACAACTTCTCCAATATAATTTTTCTTCAAATAATTGAATGCATGAGCTGTAGCATCGACAATATCATCATGTTGCCCGTTTGGAAATGCTTTGAATTCGTTGATGAATATTTGTCTTAATTTATCATCAACAATATCAACATAGACATGTCCATCATAAATATAATTCTTTAATGGTGTTGCACGGTCAGCTTTACTATTGTTTGGTACAGCTACACCTCGTTCAACAAAGTAACCCATTAAATCTTCTTCCCAGGTATCGTATAATATTTTTCCTGCTGCGGCCACACCAGTTTCAATGATACTGATGTTATCATGACCGTCACGTATTACTGTGTCTTTAACGATGTGTGCGGTGTCTTTTCCGAATTGGCCGTATAGGAAATCTGTTATTAGGATGCTTTTACCATCTTCTAATAAGTATACGGGTACTCCTGCGGTGGAGTCGTTTTTACCTGGGTCTGATGATGCTATATCGTATCCTCTTACTTGTTGTAGTGTTCCCATTTCTGGACGGTACCAATGAATATTTTTCAATTCGAAGAAGTCCGAGGTGTCATCTATAGGTTTTTGCTGATATATTGATTGGAACACTCTTTCTCCAACAGATTCTCTTTTCTTTTCTAATTTTTCTATTGGATATCTTTCAGGCCATAATGGTGTTCCATCTTCTTTTATGGCTGAAAATTCTATGAAGTAATAATCTTCTTTTCGTTCTCTTTTGAATACTCCTTGCAGGTCTCCACTTGACCAGCGGGTATGGAGTAAAACAAGTTTGGTTTGTGGTTCGATACGTTGTTCGATGATTGTGTCAAACCAGTCTACTTTTTTCTGTAGTAAAGTTGGTGTTATATCATCAAAGCCTTTGTAAGGGTCGTCTATGATGATGTAGTCTGCATCTTGACCAGTGATAGATCCACTTGCACCAACTAATCTGATACTCCCTTGATATAATGTACCTTCACGGTCACAGAACATTAAATGGTCTTTAGCATGTTTAACATCTGATAAATAAACATTGAAGTATTCACCATAACGGCCAACAGCTTCTTTTAATTGTATACCAAATTTTTCAGATAATGTGGCTGCATTGTTAACAATTAAAATGTTTAAATCAGGGTCTTGGAATATTAACCATAATGGGAACGTTAAAGTCACCATTGAAGACTTTGAATGTCTTGGTGGCATTGCAACACATAAACGCTCAATATCACCTAAAAACACCATCGTCAATAATTCAGATAACTCATTAATATGATCAGCATCAACAATATCTTTATATCTTGATGCAACAAAAGTCATGTAGAATTCATAGAGATCATTTAATATTTCCTCCCATTCTTCAATGGTCAGATTTGGATTTAGATTTTCTAAATTTTCGCTTTGCATTTAATCTCTCACGAATCCTATTTGTATCAAATAATTGGCCAAGGTCATTCATATTATTCTCAACATTAACTTCCACATTAGACTCATTCTTCTTGAAATAATCATTATACAATTTATTCGCATCTAATGCTAAACGTGCAACATCTTTAGATGTCACATTACTATCTTCATCTTCAGCATCACGGCATGCTTGCTCGAACTTTTCAGGAAATTGACTTGCAACTTTAGCAACACCTTCCATGTTTTCAGCTATAGTTCCCGCAACAATATTCGGAATATTATTAATAGCTTCAATTTTATCCGCTTGTGCTTGAACTTTCTGTTTAACTTCAGGAGGGTCCTCTTTCGGTTTTCGTCTTTCCGCTCTCCTATTTAATTCGGCTTCGACTTTACTTTCCATGGATATTTTATCATTATAATATCTGGCTATGGCTGCATGTGAAATCTTTTCATTAAATTCATTTTCCAACCATCTAGAAATACTTCTTGCACTTTGGCCTTCAGATAATCGAAGCACTATTTCTTCAAAATGAGGAGACTTTTCAACTTTGCTTTTCCTGACCAAGTTCATCACCATGTGATAGTTAATATTTCAGATTTTTTGTAATTCTTGTAATATTACATTGTAACGTTACACTGTAATGTTACACCATAATGTGTTAATGTACCATGTTGAAAAATACATTCACAATAATTGTAATAGCAGTCAATACTGCACCAATAATTAGTATTTGATTATTAAATCTTCTTTGTTCATCAGCTTCTTTTTCTTTAATACTATCCTTTAAATTCTGATAATCAGTTTCAATTGCTTTTAATCGTAATTCTAACTCCACATCTCCTTTCTGTGAATCTATTTTGAAATCATTGAAACCTTGAATTAATATGTCAAGTTTATTATCCATGCTATTGATTTTATCATTCAATTCATCAATCCTTTTTTCTTTATAATCTGCACGGGCTTCTAATTCGGCGGTTTTCCGACTGATGCCTTGTATTTGTTCTTCATGTATACAATTATGTTCAATTGACATCATCTTCACCCACTGCATCATTTGTATTTAATGAAGAATATTCTGCAGCAGGATCAATGGTTTGATTATTTTCAGCTTCATAGTTTATTACAGCTAATTTTTCTGCTCTTTCAACACGTGTGTTTTCTGTTGATTGAACAACTACATAACCTGCGATTAAAACTATTATTGGTGAAAGATAAGCTAATTCTTTAGGTAATATTTCTACTAAAGCATCTTTTCCAATATATGTTATTAGTCCTGCTAGGAACACTATTGCGTTGGCTGCTTTGGATTTGATTTTATATGATTGTACCATTTAATTAGTCTCCAAATTATTTTTTTTATACTTTTAAAAAGAATTATTGGTGATGTCCGGATTTGCACCGGAGAATAATATTTTCAAAAAAAAATATATTATAAAAAAAAATTTTTTATTATTCCTTTTTTTATTACCCTTTATGAAAAGAATTACACACCATTTTTTTTGTTTTTAAATTATTTTTTTGAAAATTAACAAATGTCTGAAAAATATTAAAATTTAAACAAGAACCAAGAAAATAAAATAAAAATATATTTTTTTTATGTTTTTTAATTTTTTTTACATCACCATTCAGATTAGGATGTGATAGGGATATTTTGCTTTTCGTAATCCTGTGTATTCTAATGATGCTCTTGTCACTAATCCACATACCGTACAGTAGTCTAGGCAGTGTTCTTCATCATATGTTACAGTATTGGTTTTGCATTCTGGACATTTGTTGAAGTTGATTTTTGCTTTTTTTATTTTCGCCCTTTTCCTGGGCTTGTAGGTTAATGGTTTTTTATCGTGACACATTGATATTCCAGGATTAATTTTTTTTAATATTTCCCTTCATTATACTATAGGACATAGTCACAACATTTTATAATTTTTTCATTTATGATGATTTTAAAACCGAAAAGTATTTAATAGAAACTTTTTACTATATATTTTTGTGAAGAGATTTTATTTGTTAGAGTGAATTTTTTCATTTCATTTAAATAAAATTTTTTCCATTGGTATATACTCAATTGTTAAACACTTTTAGTCAATTGTTTAGACATTGTAAATTTATATTCAATAGGAATGGTAAATGGGAGAAAAAAAAGATAAGGATTATTTAAATTTTTTTTTTTAAATGTTTATCCTTTTTTTTAAAGATTCAATTTCGTAACCTTAAAAACATTTGTCTTAAAAAAAAAGAATTTATACATACTCTATAATTATCTAAAACATACAAATTTTCTTCTAACGAAAAAAAATGGTGATCCTTTCATTTTTTTTCTCTCTTTTTAATCATTCGTATAATATAAAAAAAATAGCTGGATTTTATTTTACCATTTTTTTAATAATGAAAAAGAAGAATTAATGGGATTTTATATTATTTTTTTGTTTTTTTTTTGAGTAATTTACGTGCTGCTTTTAAATCAGTGTAATATATATGTCCTGATGTTGAATGATAATGTATTCCGCCAAAACTAATTTTAGTATTTATCAAGTCTTTATTTAATTCTTCAGTCATTTTTAATCCAATATATGTTATGAAATACATATTGGAGTAGAATGCTCCGTAGATATCATTGCTTCTGAAGATACAATGTATTGTTAGTTCATTGTTTCTGATTATTACTTGTATGAATTGTAGGCAGGGTATGTCTTCTCTATCAGCATCTAGTGGTGGGTCATATGTTACTGCTACTGCACGGTTGCTTCCAGGATTATGTTGTAATCTTTTTTTCATTACGTTGAATTGGTTTATATTGAAATGTGCTAATATCCTATTTGGATAGGAGTAGACGAATCCTTGGTCGGATTCATCTTCAAATGATTTTACATATTCATATAATGCATCACTTTTAATAGGGCTTCCTGGCAGATCATATTCTCCATTTTTGATATCTGTTAGCATTCGGGTTGTTGTGTAGTGTTGGTAATTTATCCTGTATTTTAGGTTTAATGGGTCCTCTATTAGATAGTAGTTACCTAATTTTTCTATTAGGTGATGGTTGCTGTCTTTATATGTTTCTTTCCCGTTTTTAATTATTTCTTTTATGAATTGTATGTAGCATTGGTTAATCGTCATCATTGTTTATCACCATCACTTCTTTTGTGGTTATTTCATGTATGATTATTTCAAGTACTTTATGTAATTCTTCGTTTCTGGCTTTTAGATTAGTATTATAATTCATTATTCTTGTTAACTCATCATTACGTTTTTTATCTTTTTTGTCTAATTCTTTATTTAGTTCTTTTAAATTGGTTATTGTTTTTTCTAATGTTTCGATTTTTTTGTTTTTAGCTATGATTAATTTTTCTAGTTTTTCTTCTTTTGTAAATGTTGGTGCTGGTTCTACTTCTGCTATTTTTGTCATTATGAAGTCCTCCTTGTTTCGCTGGTTAATGTTATTGTTCCGTCAGGTTCTATTATTATACTTCTCAATAATTTTCCACTGGACATATTTTGTGTAGATATGTATATGTCTGTGTCTTCAGGATATTTGGATAATGTTTTAATTAATTCTCCTAAAGCTATAGGTGTAGTTGGGTTTCCTTTAACCATTTTTAGAGTCACCTTTCCATTCTATATTTAAATCCTATCTTATCACTAGTTGTATCTGCTTGACGGTTAATTTTATCATGCCTTTTACATGAACTGTTTAATGGGTTTGCATTAAAATATTGGTGATATGTTGCATCACAGAATAATCTTTTTTTCATAATTCCACTCCTTTTTCATATTCACTGTATAATTCATTTAGTTCATCTAATAAACTTATTATTTTAGAATCATCTTTATATTTCTTATATAATGTTTCTATTGCTTGTTCATAGCAGTTACTGTATGCTAGGTTGGTGAATGCTCTTTTTCTCCATTTGTCACGTGATTCTAGTAAATAGTTGTTGGATGTGATGTTGTGTATTTTGCCGGCGAATTTTTCATTTGCTTGTTGATCCATATCTTGGATGAATCGTGTTAATGTTTTTTCACTTGCATTATGGTAGTTTAGTTCGATTAGTAAGGTTTTCATTTTTATTCTCCATATTTTATGTCGTATCTGTCAAGTATTCTTTTTAACTCTTTATTTTCTTGTTTTAATTCTTTGTTTTCTTTTTTTAATTCTCGTAATCTATCTGACACATCATATTCTTTTACTTCGGAATAAAATAATTCTTTAAGTGCTTTTTTTATTTCACCATCAGTATTATCAATAAATTCTTTTATTGTAAGAATACGATTATTAATTTCTTTTTCTCTTATTTCAGATAATTGTTTATACCGTTCTGAACTTTTTTTTAACTGCTCATTTTCTTTTTCTAATTCTTTAATTCTTTCACTTGCTTTATCAGACCAATATTTGCACCCATCATATAAATCAACAATGGCTTGATTTTGGTCATTAAGAAATACTACTAATTGTGCTACAAATTGTTGAGCATTCAAATCATTATGTTTCAATACAATCACATCACCACTACGATTCTCTTTCACACCGATTTCATCATCATAATCCAATATTATTGTAAATCTGTCTTCTACTTTTTTTCTACCAACAAACAATCGTTTATTTTCAGTCATTCCACATCACCCTTTAACTGTTTAATTTTTTTATCTTGAAAATTGAGTAATATTGCTATTTGTTCAAATGTAACTGGCATTACTACTTCCTTATCATCATCAAATAACATAATTGCTTCTTTTGTAACTTCAAATGAATATCTACTCATTCAGAATCACCTTTTTCTTCAAAAACACTATTAACAAAAGCATTATATTCCTCAGGCAACCTACCTGCAATCAATTCACCTTTTCGTTGAGCGATGAATAAATCAGGAGCATCTACTTCAATATGAATCGTAATATGATATTTACTCATTCTGAATCACCATATTCTCTTTTTAACTCTTCCATTCTCATCAAATCACATTTATTGATTGCTTTTATGCAATCGTGAATGAATGATAAGTCTTTATTGTCCAATTCATTTAATAATCTACAATAATCTACTTTTGATTCTGCACCTGCGAAATCAACACTTAATAATTTGTATGTTAATTCTTGTATGGTCATTAATGTGTCATCACAAGCAGTACAACACTTGTTTAATTCATTAATTGTTTCATTTTGTTCATTTAACAGATTAGTTATTTGTAGTACAGTCATTTCCCGTACATTATCCGTCCTATATAGTTTTTTAGTCATTCAGAATCCTCCCCACATTTTCCAAAATATTTGATAAACATTTTTTCTATTTTTTCAAAATCATCTTCAGAAATATGTGTATTTAACATTAAGGGTCTTGTTCTAAGTTGTTCTTCATATAATTTATTGGATAAGTCGTTTAATTCATCAACTATCCTTTCGCCAATACTTTTATGGTCTAAACTTAATGCTCCAAGTTTCCTGTCTCTTGTTTTCTCACGGATTACTAAACAATCGCCTTCTTGACACTTATAAAGCCTTATTTCGTATTCTTGTTTTTCAGTCATTTTCTTTTCACCTCTTCAAAACATTCACAAGCTTCACCTAAAGGATTAATATTCATATACCTTAAATCAGCCATACCTCTGCCATGACAACCTCCAGGATACTTTTTATTATTCACAGTCCAAGAATACCATTCACAATTACCATGAATCCTTAATAAACCATCAGATTTTTTATTAAAATCAAGATTATCGTCTTTAAGATATTTATCATTTAACTCTTCCTCATCAACAAGAATAACTTCATGCAACATACCATCATGCTCAAAAAAATCAACTAAACCAACATTTTTAACCTTTAATAATTTAGCTATTAATGTATGGCTTGTTTTCTCATGATTCCATTCATCTTTTTTTAAATTGAAATCTAAAGCATAATATTCTTTTTCACCAATATTTACTCTTGAAACTTCATCTACACAGAATCCATTTTTTATTAAATGTTCTCGTAATTGTCCCGTTAATCTATAATTAATATTATATTCAGGGTCGGTTGGATAGATGATTGCAGTATTATCAAATAACATTTTCTAATCCTCCACATATGCAGTAAATGGTATGTAAATCATGAAATATTCCACACCATCCTCAAAATGATTAAAATGAAGTTTTATTTTCTCATCCCCATTTATCATAGCTGCATCAACAACACTATGAACAATACTTAAAACATCAACTACTTGGTTTTTTGGTGGACGATATGGTAATTCAACTGACTCAACCATTTTAAATTTCAAATAAACCCCATGTATATCATAATAGCTACCATAGATTGTATAATATGGTCCTATTTTACGATTTATTTTTCTGGTTAACCATTTCACTTTTTTATCTAGTTCCTCGGATAGTTCATTGCATTTTTTCCCGATGAATCTTGCGGATTTACGAGTCATTTTACTTTCCCACCTCCTTCCTCAGGACAACTTTTTTTAGGGAAATTATTAAAACCTACTTTTTCTAAGTATTCTAATGCTTTCTTGTCTGCACATTCCCAACTTTCACAGTAATGTTCATGTTTTAAGAAATATGATAATATACTCATTGGTCTTAAAACAATATCCTGGCAATGTGGTGCGTAACCTCTAGTGATTTTTTCTTGTTTCAATAAACAAGTACCTTCAGGTTTTGATGGATCATCATACTTGAAGTAAACACAATGTAAATGTCTATCAGTCATATTAATATTCCTCAAAATCTTTACAATTTTTAACTGGTTCTTTATGTCCTTCCAGGCATCCGAAGGATAATCCTTTTTCCCAATCTATTTTGTCATTATTGTGGATGCAGAATTTACAATCGGATTCCAAATATGTGACAGGTACATGGTATGCTTTGGCTATTGCATGTTCTAATCTGCAGCCCCTGGCATGTTGCCACCCATAACCCATTGCAAGAACATCCGCCATACTCATGAATAATATTGATTCAGCGAAGCATTCTAGGTCAGATTTATTCTCATGATCTTCAATTACTGTAGCCATTATCTCACAATTATCATTGAATTTATCAAATAATTGGTTGGCCATTTCATTTCTTTCTTTATCAATTTCTTCTTTTGTTTTACCATTCATTGGTGAGCTTAACATTATTTTTAATTTCTCAGCCATCCATATCACCACTAATTTTATCAACTACTTCTTTTAATCTTGTAAAATTGCTTTTCAACCTTTTCTTTTCATATTCCATTATTCTTTTCATTTCATCTTCATCAGGAGGATAATATTTCATTCAAATGTTAATCTCTTCTTTTCTACAGAAAAAATGAAATAATCCTGTGCACATATTCATACAAGCACGATATAATTCCCAATCCATTTTTATTCCTCCCAATGATTTAAAACTTCATTTAAATTTAAAATCATCTTACCCTCGATAATTTTAGGATTATACCCTGCTAATCTACGAAGTAACACTTGTACTTGTTCTTCTGAAGCATTACTAATATCTAATTCTGCGAATTCACCAACCCACCAATCAATATCATCATCTTTTAATGTGAATTGTGCTGTTTTTGATAGGAATGTTAATTCATCGCAGAATAATATAACACTACAAGCCATTATTTTATTCCCCCTATTTTGTTTTTATAATCTACTTTCTCCAAGATAATATCCAAAGTAATAAACATCACATCAAAATCAATATTACCTGAATTCAATGCAGAATCACATAACCTATAAATTTCTGCTTGTAAGTTATTGTCTTTGATTATTGCATTGATTAAATCCCCAATTTCTTCTTCATATTCAGTTAATTTATTGTCTTGTTGGTTTAATATATCGCAGACTTCATCAACACTTAGATAGTTATTGTCTTCATCCGCAATTTGACCTAGTTCCTCTGTTTCCCATTCCACATGATATTTATCAGTCATTTTTATCATTCTCGGAATCTTTTTTTAGTAATTCTTTGAAATCTAATCTCCAACTGTTTTTAAACTCAGGATTATCTGCAACATATAAACCATCAATACTGGTTAATTCATGTTCATATGATTTATTACGTTTCTCAAGAGTGTGAGAATAATAGGCTAATTTAATAATGATTTTGCCCGTAATCTCATTACTTTCTAATAAAGATTTAATCATTTTACTGTTTAGTTTATCGGATATTATGAATCCTAAGCTTATTCCACATATGAATATTAACATGAAACTTATTCCTTGCATTATTGGTTCAATCATAATTTTACACCTCTCCTTTAAAAAAATAATAAATAATGGAATTTTTTTTATAAGTAAACTCCATTAATTATAACAAATAACTTACCAGGACCACTAAACACACCATCATCATAATTTTTGAATTGTACTTTAATCTGATCCAAAGGCACATCTAAAACATTACCCAGTAACCATTTTGATGGTACAAAATTATGTTCTTCTGCTTTGAAATGTGCTCTAAGATTATTATTTTTTTTAGTTACGTGTACTGTGATATTTGGAAAAATATCTAATAATTTCATTGCTAATTCGCCTTCATTCATAAATATTCTACCTCCATTTCATTAATATTTCATCTACTAATTCGCTGAATTTTTTATCTGGATTTTCTTCTATTTTTGTTAACATTTTAACTACTTCATCTCTTGTGAATGCTCGCATTGTTAATTTTAATATTGTTAACATGTTTTGTATGCGTAGTTCCTGCTTAACTTCTTGTAGTTCTTTTTTAATTTGATTTAAGTTATAGGATTCTTTCATTATTTTATTCCTCCATGCAGTCTTCTAAGTAGGTATGGTCTACTAATATTATTTTTTCATTGTTTAGTGGGCTTTTTAGTATGTCCACTAGTTTGGATTCATATTGTTTTATGCCGATTTTTACTTGGGCATTATCTGGGCATTGTTCCAGATATTTTTTTAGTTGTTTTACTGTTAGTGGTTTCATTGCATCCTCCCTGTGCTGATTTGGATTATTGGATATCCATCAACAACTCCATCATCATTATTATTTTTTTGTTTAGGTCTTGGCAGATGTAAATCTGCTACGTTTATATAGAATGGATTCCTTGTTAAAGGACCATTTCTATTATAATTTCTTCTAATTTTATAAGCCACCATAAAAGTTATTCTCCATTATATTTTTTTATATAATCAGTCATTGCTTCAGTTATGGCTTCTTTAAACCATCCACGATTGAAGCTTTTGCTGCATGCTATTGTTCTGAATTCAACATATGTTTCTGTGGGTACTCCTACAGTAAACCTGATATCATCAGACATTTTATTTCCTCCCAAATTCTTTTAATATTCCATTAAAAACATCTTCATCATTTGGACCATATTTTTCACGATATTCGATATCATAAAAACTATTGAGTTCTTTTAAACTCATTCCGCTTCTGTAAACATTTCTCATAATTTTTTCGATAGTGTTTATTATTTGAAGATCATTTTTATTTCTTAGATAATTTTTATAATATTCCGTTTGTTTTAATGAAGTAGGGATAGATGGATTTTCAGATTCAAATTTGTCAACACCAAATATTGCTGATTCTTTTAATTCAGCTAATTCTTTTTTCATTGTTTCATAAAATTGTTCACTAGAAATCATAAAATCGCCTATTTCATTATTTTATCACCAATTAATTCATCAAGAGTAGATTGAGTATTCTTTAAAGAATAAGAATTATAATCTCGTATAAATTTAGCAAAAGTAAATGGGGTAACATCATTTTTACCATAAATACTATGATATTTTTTATGACAATCATTACAAAGAGTTACACAATTACTATCTTCAATACGATAATCTAAATGGTCTTTATATCCATAGATATGATGGACTTCTAACCCATGATTAATCTTTTCAGTATTATGATACCCACAACATTGGCAAGTAAAATTATCTCTTTCACGAACTCTCATTTTCATAGCCCTATATTCCGGATCATTTCTTGTTGGAGCAGTAACCTCTTTTTTCCATTCTTTAAGATTATCATATAATTCAAAACCAATTTTTCCTTTTTGTTTATATAAAGGTTCATCACTCCATTGTAGAATATGTAATCCATCATATGAAGACTCTCCACCCACCATATCCTGTAATTCTATAATTCCTTCTTCTGAAAAGAAAAAATATATATAATAATTGCATTTTTGAATCCCATAATTTAATAAAAATAATTGGAAATAAGGATTCATATTTTTAATAAACACAATATCATATTTTTTAACTTCATCAAATATCTTAAAAATATCAAATTTACTATTAAAATACTCTTTTGCATCTATAAATAATGGATTAACATCAATATCTTCAAGAAAATGCTGAGTGGTATACCATAATTCTTTACCTCTATGTTCATCACCTACAAAAGTATAAACTACATCCTTTTCCATTATTTCATTGTTTGATTCAGCATACATTAATCCATTAGTGTGTTTAAACCATTTTTCGTTATCAGGATTCCAATTATTCAATTTTCTATTAATTGCACCATTTATTCCTCCAAAGTATATCCCATAACTTTCTTTTTTAGATGAAGATTGAAAGAAATTATATAACCACTTTTCAAAAGGTCCTGGAAAATATACATCTATGAAATTTAATTTTCGTAATTTTTTATGTTTTTCTGCACTAACCATTTTTTTCACCAGCCCATTGAATGTTTACCATAAGTGATCCCAAGCTTTAGTCTTCACAACACCAACCTTCTCAGGATGAATATAACAATACTCACCAAAAGGATAACCCTGACTAGCACCATACTCAGTCAAAGCCTTATACCAGCCATGAAAACGGTCTAAATTAACAGACTTACTAATATAACCAATCATAATTAACGCATTACGATAACTATGACCTTCATCCAAATGTGGTTTAATACGTTCAAATAATTCTTTCGTTTCTTGTTTTCTTTCGCTTGTAGATTGCTCTACTATTGTTATCATACATTCACTCTCCTAGGTCTTCTTAATTTAATATCCTCATTTTTTCTAGCTTCCTGGAATAATCGGTAATATTTTGTTGATCCGATTCCAAGGAGTTTTTTTATTTTGTTTACACTGTAGCCTTTGTTGTAGTATTCAACAAAACGTGGATACAATTCATTAAAATAATCAGGAATCATCTTTTCACTCCAAATCTTTTAATAAAATCAATAAAATCAACTGGATTAATATTTTTCAAACCATAAACACTGTGATATTTATCATGACAGAATTTACATAATGTAACACCATTATTTTCATTGACGGCTAGTTCAGGGTTTTCTTTGTATCCAAATAGGTGGTGTACTTCCAAGTGTTTGTCTAATCCGCAGCAGACACATTGTTGATTGTCTCTTGATAACACTTGTTTTTTCCAGTTATCATATCCAGGTATTTCATCTTCACGAGTTATGGTGATTGGTTCATCAGATTCTTCAAGTTTATTAACAAAATTAACATCTAATGATATTTTAGCTGATGGATGATAATATCCTATTAATTGTATATGATCTCCATTTTTCCATTTATCAAATTCTGCACAGGAATTTCCAAAGGTAGCAGTAATTGTTTTTTCAGTGTCATTGTCATAAATTGTGACTCCTTGATAATATCCTTTGTAATTGACATGAGGTTTTAATACATTCTTAATTTTACAATCCAAACACACATATCCTTTTTCTCTTAAATTAAAATCCTTTAATTTAGTATAAAATAATTCACCATTAGAAAATGATTTTATCACATTAATCAAATCATCGTCAGATAATCTTAGGCTTAATCCATAATTTCGTCCAACATTTAATGCTTTGATTATATCATTTCCTGTAGTAATTGGATAATTAATTATGTAACGTTTCAATCCTTCATCCCAGAATATATGCTTAACATCTTCTTCATAAAATGCAGAATCAACTACAGCTCTTAACTCTCGTTGTTCACCAGAACGTTTTGGAATTATGGATAAACTATCCACATCCTTTTTAAATGAATACGCATTTAAATTAATTTCCATTTTTATCAATGCCTCCATCCTTTTTTTATTTTCCTATTGGAACTTTCACTTTTCTACGTTTACGAGTAACACTTAAACCATCAATAGCTTCCAAGAAATACTCATTAAACAAATACCTATAATTAGATAACAAACCTTCAAAATCAGCATCCAAAACATAAGTAACACAATAATCATCCATATCCCGGATACCTCTACCATAAGCCTGCATCAAAGGCATTATAGTCTGATACATATACCAGGACAAATCATATCTTTTACGAATGTTAATCTGTTTTCCTGCAAGACTTGGGAATGGCATTTTATAAATTATCTGAAAACGACATTTATCTCCTTTAAAATCCACTCCATCTTTAACTCCAGCACCTATAAGTATTGTTGGTTTGTGTGATTTTTCGAATTGTTCTATGAATTTGTTACGGTCTTTTCCTCCAGCTATCATTATTTTATGTGATGTGGATAATTCTTGTTTTAACCACCAGGCTTGTTGGTTACTAGATACATGGATTACTCCTTTTTCATTTTTGTGTTTGTGGAGTATTTCTTCGATTTTGTATAATCCATTAACGTTTTTCCAGTTTCCTCTTTTCATGTTCCCCACATAATCTCTGATGATTGGTCTGTTCTTTTTGGGGAATGGTGATTTTACATATATGTAATATGTTTCATCGGGATTGATTCCTATCCAGTAGCAGAATTTGTCTTTGTTTCCTAATGTTCCTGTCATGAATAGTCTTGTTTCTCCGAATTGTAAGAGATTTTCACTATGGTTTTTAATCATTAATGGTTTGAATTCTGCTTTTAATCCAGTATGATAATCATCTTGTTGGATCTCTTTTTTAGTTGGTATTTCGATGATTAATTCACCATCTTTTAATTGTTTCCTTAATTCTTCAAATTGGTTAATTTTTCTTTCATAATGATTTAATGTATCATCATTGAAAGTATCTGATATACTTATGTTTTCACGACCACCATAAGTTTCATTAATATATCTGATGAATTGGATTTTTGTTTCATTTATTAATTTATCACATACTCCAATCCAATATATTGGACCTTCCATTTTCTTCAAAGTCAAACCATGTTCCAAACCATCAAAAATATCAAAATCATAATCTTTCTTAATAGTTTTACGATTCAAAGTAGTAGTTACTAATTGCATTACTTTTTTCTCAAAATTATGGGTTTCATCCAATATTAATAAATCTCTTTCAGGCAATACTTGAGCGAATCTTCCAGCGAAATATAAATAATCATAATTAGTTATAATTGTTGGAGAAGCTAATGCTTCCTGCACTGCCTTATTGTATCTGCAATCTTTACATTTTTTAGATTTTTTAGGTTTTTCAGGTTTAGCATATTTATTAGGATTATTTTTATGTTGTTGTAATGCTACACGATAACTTTCCAACATTTTAGCATATTGTTGATTAATAGTGCATGGTTCACAGGAACCTTCAAGAAGACATTCATAATTACTTCTTCCTTTGATTTCTTTTAACATATAATCGAAATCCTGTAAGTATTGTTCCTGAAGTTGATTTGTCATTGTGCAGATATATGATGTGACGAAGTAGTTTGCTATTGTTGTTGCAATAGCTGATTTACCAGTTCCAGTTCCTGCTTCTAATATAATGTTTTTATATCCTTCATCGATTGCAGTTAATATTTCATCAATGATTTTTCTTTGTTCTGGTCTTGGATTGTATCCTTTTAAACTCCATTTTTCCATATCCATGTTTTTTTCACCTCCATTTTGGGTAGTGTTCTTTGACGTATTTCCATTCGTCTAGTAGGTCTGCTTGGTATTTTAGTTCGTGTGTGAAGTCTTCGTATGCGTCCCACATTATGTCTTCTAGTTCTTCTTCAGTTAGTTCTAGGATTTTTGTTGCTTCTGTCATGGCTTTTGGTTGGTATGTTGTTGTTCTTCTGTAGTCTTTCCAGATGTTTAGCCATGCTCTGGTTTTTTTCTCGTTTTCGATTTTTTCTTCTATGTTTTCTTCGTAGTAGCTTGATTCTAGTAGTAGGCAGATTTTCATTTTTGCCATGTTCATTGTTTCGAATTGTTGTCTTAGTTCTGCTCCTCTTTCGTCTCCGTTTTTGTCTTGGTATTCTAGCCATGCTTCTAGGCATTGTGTGAAGAATTTGCTTAAGTTTGGTATGTTCTTTTTTGCGATTTTTAGTAAGTTTTCATCTATGCTTACATGTATTGTTTCTTTTCCCATTTTTCTCACCGTCCAGTAATACTTTTTTTATTATATTGTAATACACTAAAAATAGGTGTCACCCCCCTAAAACCAAATATGGCCATATGGATATTATGGCCATACGGCCATAATCGGGTATACCCCCTATATACCTTTTTCAGAGTAAAAAAAACATTACACTTTATTACTCCTAACATTATCAACAGCCTCCTCAAAAATCAGATCCAACTCACAACCAACTTCCTTACAACGAGGACCCAACTCAAAACGAACCTCAGACAAAACATTATCATCCAAAACACCATCATTCATACTAATACGAGTACGCAACATACTCTCTGCCTCATTAACAAGCTTAACCTCCTCATTAGACCAAACCTGCTCCAAAACACCAGCACTCTCAGGAGACAAACCAATACTCTCCAAAGCCTTACTATAAATAAGAATAGCTTCACGAGCATCATCAACAGTAACAACATCACGCAACTCAGTTTTAGCACGAGCAATACTTAAACGAGAAATAGCCTTCAAATCCCTAGCAGTAATAGGTTTCGCAGAATCATCCCTTTGAGCAACACTACGAGTATCAACATAAAAATCAGTTAACAAATTAGCAGCCTCTTTACTCAAAGTAGGGAAACATTCCATTTTAGCATAAGTAATATACTTCTTAAACAAATCAGTATCAATTACTTCAACATCACCAACAAATTTCTCATTATTCAACAAATTAATAGCTAACTCACGGTCTTTCTTCTCATCAATAATATCCTCTAAAGCAAAAACCAAATCAAACCTAGATAAATTACTATCCGGAATATCAATCTGCTCTTTCACAGATTTATAACGATTAAATTTACTATACTTAGGATTAGCACAAGCAAGAACACTAGTACGAGCAGACATACTTTGAACCAACCCTGCTTTTGCTGAGCTAACACTTAATTGTTCCATAGGTTCGTTCAAACTTTTCTGAGTTTTAGCAGATAACTTATCATACTCATCAATACATAGTAAACCAGTATCTGCTAAAACCACAGCTCCCGCTTCCATTGCCCAAGTACCTGTTAATTCATCTTTAACAGCACTTACAGTTAAACCTGCTTGACTTGTACTTGTACCTGCAATACTTATGATTTTAGGTGCTCTTTTGTTAATAGCTGAAATCAATTGACTTTTACCAATACCCGGATCACCTATTAATAATACGTGAATTGTCCATCTATCCATACCATCATTTTTGAAAGTATCATTAACTGGACGATTCCCTTCAAATAATTGCAACAATAATCCTTTCTTAACAGTATCATAACCATAAATTTCAGGAGCTAAAGTAGCAACTAATCTTTCATAAATATCTTCCTGATGAGATAGTTCACGTATCATTTTTTTATCAGAATCAGTAATCCGATAATCTTCAAAAGCATCATCAACAGGAGCAATATTATGCAAGTTGATCATAAATTCAAACTCTGCTTTATTCGGTTCTATCTGCTCAATATTAAATTTACCAAGAATATCACAAACATCACCTGCCTTCAAATTATGTGATGGACAAGCAAGATAATCCTGCATATAACCTTTAAACTCACGACTAACACCACCTTGACGGAATTCTAAAGGTTCTTCCAATTTAACATAACGAGTATTACGATATTCACTAGATTCAGATGCTAACCTAAAACTCCTACCACCACAACTAGGACATAAATTAGGCATTAACACATTCTTACTAGATTCCACATCAACAAAATACATACGAGCACAACCCCTGCACTCATAAGCAGCTTTCTTCAATTGAACATTAATTGGTGTAATATTCTTAATCATAGCTTTAGAGGAAATTAACTCCCCATTGTAAGTTGTATCAAGGTCATGTAGTAGAACATTCGGAGGCACATCAACTAGTTTAACACTAATATAATTTTTAGCAGTTCTTTTTTTGTTAATACGTTTTTCAGCATAACTTATAATCTGCTCCCAAGTTAAATCAAAGAAATTTTTCTCAATTTCATCATTGAAGAAATTATTAAGTAATGTGTAATCCACATTAACTTTCTCTTGCTTATTTGATTCTTTAGCAAGAGTTATTTCTTCTTTATAATTCTCAGATAAAAATTTGAGAAATAATTTCTTAGGATCTGACATGATTCATCCTCCAAATTTTTCCACATTCAATCTTTTATTCGATTAATTCTTTTTTTGCTATTTGATATTCATCCAAAGTAATTTCCCCATCTTCATGCATCTGCAGCAATTCACTAACAATAGTTTCACGAGTAGCACGAGTTTTTTTAGCTTTTAAATTAGCAACTGCAGTTTCAATCTGAGAATATTCTCCGATTAATGTTTTAATGTTTTTACGTTTTGGTTCTTCGTTTTGTACGAGTTCTGCTTCAACTACTTCTGCTTTAGCAGGAATAGTCTCTTTTTCAACGGTTTTTGGTTTGCTTGGCCTATCAGGAACACTTTTCTTAACTTTCTTAGTTTTTTTAGTTTTCCTAGCTGATTTTTTTTCTCCAGTCATTTCTTCAGCAGATACTTCACCTGCACCTATTAAGTCTGCGATTGCACGTGATTTTGCACGTGTATGTGCAGTTGATGGCACATCATGTTCAGCATTACTGAATCTTCCTCGAAGTTCAAAGTTAGCTGGTTGTGTTTTGTCCCTTTTGTCTCCATGGTAACGGATTTTATCGTAGATGCTGCAGACACCGACAGCTGTAGCAGTTCTTCCGTTTGGTAGTGTTGCTTGAACATAGAATTTTGATGTAACTATTTGGCCGGTTTCATCACGGGTTTCTTCTTCATGGACAATTTTATCACTTATGTTGAAAGCTGTTGCCAGTTTTCTCCAAGCTGATTTTTTCTTAGCGTTTTTGTCTCCGATTTGTTGGTAATCGGATTCGTCTAGTAGTATTTCCACTAGTTCTTGGTAGTTGTCCATGAATTCTTTTGCTGCACTAACATCAACGATGTCAAATTGGTTTGCAAGTGGTGTTGGTGTTGGAACAATAGGTTCCACTACCGCTACATCACCAGTTATTTCTTCACTCATTATTATTCACGTCCTTAATTTTTTTTTATTCATCGAAGAAGTCGTCTTCATCTTCTTCTTCATATCTTACACTGCGGTCTGGATCAACTTGTACCTTGTATTTTCTTACAGGGTATTGGTTGTCATCATCTTCGTCAGGTTCTATTAATTTCACTAATTCTACACGTAAAAAGTCACCTATTGCTACTTTTTTGTAGAATCTTTGTAGATGTGCGTGTGATGGTAGATAACTGTATAATGGTTCTCCATCTTCATCTTCACCTACTTCTAGGACCATTCTTTTGTTGCCGTATCCGTCTGTTTCGAATTCGTAGAGGTTTCCTTCTACGAAATCACCTACTTTTTCAAATTTCGGATATTTAGTGTATCCGGTTTCTTCTTCGGGTTCGATTTCTTCCCATGCCATTTTATTATTCCTCCAAAATTATTTTTTTTAGTTTTTTATTATTTTTTTACAAATAAATTTTAGTTCAATCCAATCAGGGATATCTTTCCATGATTTTATTGTTTTTGGGAGTTTTCCTCCTTTACTGACAATTTCGATGTATATATCATCAGGATTTACAGTTATGACTCCGGGATTATATTCCAGGTTTAATAGTTTAGCCAAATCTTCATGGCCAATGACACTTTTTGCAGTGTATGATTCTGCACAAAAGCGTTCATAACTGATTTCTTTTTGCACGATGATCACATCGAATTCGCTCAGCATTGCCGAGCTGAAACCATTCCCAACATATTTCATAAATTTCCTCCTTCATTGTTTTGTTTGATTAAGCAATTTTTTTGATTGAAAAAATTATCAAAGCATTCACAATTGTTTATGCATTGGCTGCAGGTGCTGTGTTCTGCATCAAAGTTTATTATGTATTTTTTGATGTAGATCATCAAGCCCACTCTCCATTATAGAAATGGTTGGCTTCGGTTCCGAACCATCCTGCACCGTATTTAATGAAAATCACTAATAACAAGATGGTTATAGTGAGTATTGCTGTGAATATTACGTATGGTGCGATTTTATTGCACCATTTATCAAATCTACTCCGAGTATCTGGATGTAGACTTTTTGGAGTGTTGAAATTGTATCCAAAAAGAACTAAGATATATTGTACGATTAATGGTATATTCATAGTTTCACCTCCTGTATGTGGCTAGCTATTTTAAGCACATCCTCTGGTTTTTTAAGGATGATGCATTTTAAAAATGCATTGTCTTTCCAAATTTTATGTGGAATTCCGAGTGTTTCCACTAGTTTTACCATACTTTGGAAGCATCCATCACGAGTACTTAACTGTAATGCGTACTCTTGAGATATTTTTCTGGGATGATAATCCCATTGTCTGCATACAAAATTGCATGGTGTGTTGTAATTTTCATATAAGTATCTGCTGATGTCTGCTTCTGCCTGTAAGATTTGATTCATTGTGAATCACCTCTTATTGCAAGGTCATTGAGCATTCCTTTGCAGAAATTGATTTTGTCTATGATGATTGGTTTAGTGTATCTTATGTAGCTGAATTCTTTTCCTGTGAGGATTGCTTCAGTCATTTTGATTTCTCGGTATTTTTCCCATTTTTTTATGGAAATGAGATAATATTCTTTATCTCCGAGTGTTGCAGAGGTGATGTTTTTCTCAGCAATATGATCTGCTAACTCTTTTTTGAGTTGTTCGTACTCTTTGTTGAGTACTTGGAGATGTTTTTTAAAAAAAGTTTTTGAGGTAGCATTCATTCTTCCACCTCAATTAAATCGTCAATATCCTTGCCATGGATAACTTCGATTACTTTCCAGTAATCGTACCCGTAGCATCCACCATTTGTGGATTTTTCGGCTACATATTCGCTGTAGTCTTCAGCGATATGTTCTGCGATTACTTCTACAGGTATAGTTGCTTCTTTGTCGAAGCTACCTGTTAAGCAATCATAATTAAATTCACTAGTGGTGGTTGTGATTTCGTCACCAGGTCTGATTTCATTTCCTGGAGTGACCCACACTATGATGTTACTATTCATTTGTAACACCATCATTAAAATTAGTGTTTTCGTCGTGGATTAGTTCCACAAGTTCGTCGTATCCTTCACTTTTTCTTAAGTGATTTAGGATTTCTTTTTCGGTGCCTATGATTGCACCGTTGATTGAGAGGGTGGGTTGCCCATTTACATATTCTATATCTAACATATCATCTACCTTTTCGGGTTTTTACTAGAATGAAAATGTGTCATGGTTGCCGCCATGAGGTTTTTTCATCTGCATGTTAATATTAGATTTACCTAATATATAAAGTTACCTATTTAATATTTTATAAACCTTTTACCTACTACTATTATTAAGTTATTAACAACATATATATAAGACAAATGACAAAATAATTAGTATAACTTACCTAAAATATAATATAGGTAAAAATAAAGGAGTAAAATACAATGGAAAAATTTATATCAAAAACAAACTATGCTAACCTCCATTCTGATTCACTAAGATGCACAATACCAAAAGAAATTGTTAAAGCATTGAACCTTGAAAAAGGAGATAGTATAAAATGGACACTTGATGAAACAGGAAAAGTAACTGTTGAAAAATTAGATTTATAAAATTGATTTAATTTTTTTTCACTAGCTAAAAATGAATATAATTTGTTGATAGCTCTCGCTAAAACATTAATACTTCCCATTCGTTTAGGGACTATATAATATTTAGTAAATAAGTTTATATAGCATTTTAACCAATATTTATAATAGGTTACGAAAATCATACTATCTTTTCGGGTTAGTTATTTTTTTATGTAACCGTGGTGTGGAGTGAGATGTTGCCGCATCTACGACCTCCACACTTTCACAAATTACACAATATTATTTTGTAAAAAGTTTCTTTTAAATAATTTACTATTCCTTTTTAATTTGATTATACCTCAGAAAAAAATGATATTATTTTTTCAACTTTTTTTCAATTATTTCAATTCTCTTATCGTACTTCTTCATACCAGGTCTTCTCTTATTCAATTCACCATATATTTGAATAGCTTTTTCAGGATTAGTTTTCTCCAAAGATTTAGCTTTTTCTTCTAATTCTTTAGTTCCCTGCCTGAATAAGAATTCTTTACATCGTTTAAGTTTCTGTTCGGTGAATTGTGGAGCTAATTTTCTACCAGTTTCTAATTCAATTTGATGTAATTCATCAGAATATAATTGGAAGTATAACTTGTTGGCTTGATCATATAATGTAACTGCTTTTTTGAAATTATTGTGGTCTTCATTATATTTTGCTTCACCAATTAATTTTAATAGTTTTCTTTCATTAATTGATGGTGGGGTGTCTAGCCAGAACCATTGGTTATATTCTAGTAATCCTATTGTTTCGTAATCTGTAGGATTTTCTTTTAGATATTGTTTCCATTGGTTATCTAATTTCCTTTTTTGGTTTTTAGAAAGTTTTCCTTCCATATATTGTTCTTCTAATTGTTTTAGTTCTAGTAGATTTTGCGTCATCTTTTTTCACAACCTTTTTGAGGATTGTGTTGCACTTATTATTTTTGAAGTTTGAGTTATATATAATATTGGATAGAGAGCATTTGAACAGTAATACCCCCACCAATAGAAACAATATAATATTAATTATTTTCAACAAATACCCATATATATTCTTTAATTTTTATAATATATCTATTATTTTTAAACTAAATATGAAAAAAAGCAACTAATCAATGAAAAAAAGAAAAAAAAGAAAAAAAATATTTTATTCTTTTAATAATTTAACTTAATACCACAATGCGGACAATTAGCCCTTTGACCTTTAAAAGTCTTACCGCAACCACCACAAGTATAAGTCTTATTTGGATTAGGGAAAGAAGGACCAACACGCACAGCATTACCCTGAGACCTACCTTTAGCCCAACGATAAAACAAGAAAGTAACAATCAATGTGAGAATAAAACCAAATAATGGTCCAAGAATCAATGTACAAACGAATAATGCTATGAAGAATACTATTATTGTTGCTAAGTATCTTCCTACACTACTGGTGTTGTCTCCTCCTCTTCCTACTCTTGCTACTCTCATTTGATTTCCGCAGACTGGGCATTTGTATACACCTTATTCTTCTTCGCTTGTGAATCCGCAAGCGTCACATATATAATCATAAAGCATATTATTTTTCACCTTTATTCTATTTTTTTTTAGTTTATGAATTTGAATGTATCAACCATCATACAAGTTAAATTGTAATCAGGACTGCTAATCATAACATATTGGCTTTTATCATTATCTTTTAATATTGAGAAATATCTTACTTCACCTTTATAATCACCAATATTAGCTGTGTTTTTATAGATTGTATGTCCTGCAGCAGAATCATTAACTCTGTCTGCTTCATCGATTGTTATTTCAACAATACTGCTGCTTGATATTGTACTTACTTGTGTGATTGTGTCATTTGCTAGGTAGTCTGTTTGGTATGTTTTTTCTGCGTCGAATGTGAAGTTGGTTACGTTTGTTGTGTTGAAGGTTCCTAGGCCTTCTATTGTGTTAGTGTAGATTGTGGGTTCATTTGTGTTGTTGTTGGTTAGGAATAGTCCTCCTGCTAGTATTGCTAGTATTATTAGGATGATTGCTAGTATGATGATTATTATATTTTTTTTATCCATTATTTTTTTCACCTCTTTTTTTTATTTTTATGATTATATATTTTGTGTTTAAAGAGTTAATAATATTATCGTAAACTATTTAAAAGCAACTTCTTACATAATGAAACCAAACAAATCAAATAGGAGTTTAAAAAATATGTCAGAATTCGAAAAACTATTCAACGAATTATCCAGAACCAATGACCGAAGCATAATATGGAACAACTGGTTAGACTACTGCATCAACATCAACCTAATGCAAACAACTAGCAAATATGCTCCACGAGACTTCTACAATAACGAAGAAACATACTTTTTAATGTTTGTGGAATGGATAAATGAATTAAACAATAAATTGCAAAATGAATCTTATTATGATTTAATAGGAACATTATATGAAGAGAATGTGCAGAGTAAAGGTAAAGCTAAAGATTTCCAACAATATTTTACTCCAGCATCAGTCACAGAACTATTATCCGATTTAATAATTGATGAACAAAAAGAATATGATAAACCGTTCATGAGTGATCCTTGTTGTGGTAGTGGCCGTTTCATGTTGGCAGCACATACACGA
This sequence comes from Methanobrevibacter sp., assembly GCA_017460025.1. Taxonomy (GTDB): domain Archaea; phylum Methanobacteriota; class Methanobacteria; order Methanobacteriales; family Methanobacteriaceae; genus Methanocatella. The sequence goes on from JAFUBV010000001.1 coordinate 111,119, forward strand.
AGTCAGGGAAAACTTATCTGCATCGGTCAGGACTTAGATGAAACAGCATGTAAAATGGCTGTATTGAATCTTTATAGTCATGGTGTGCGTGGTAGTGTTTTACATATGAATACTCTTGAAGGGACTTTTTATAAAGGATGGCGTGTTAATCGCTATTTACTTCATGGCATACCAGTACCACACATAGAAGAAATACATAATGTCAGTGAAGCTCACGATTTTTTAGGAGTTAAATATAATGGAAATGAGGATAATGTTCTGGTTGTTGATTCTCCCACTGTTGATAATAAATCTAAGGTAACCACATCCACTAAACAATCCACATTAATATAGAAAGGAGGTGTTTTTTGATATGAATCCTTTAGTTCAACATAACACTGGTGTGATTAATGAATTGCAGATGAAAGCAAAAATGAATTTAATCAACGATGTGCTGGAAAAATCTAGTGTCTACCTTAAAGGTACACAGTTAATGGAATTAAATAAAATATTGAATGAAATATTAGATGGTTATGAAATATTTGTTGATAATAAAATGGAATATAATACGAATTATATTGAAGATAATCAGATGATACTTGAACATTTTGTTAACACTAAAAAAGTTGAAGGAGCATCTCCCAGGACAATAGTATACTATGAAACAACAATCCGGAAATTAATAGAATGGATTGATTGTCCATTAGCTGATGTTGAAGCTAATCTTATACGCGAATACTTACAGTATCATCAGAATAGGGGTAAATGTAGTAATACTACGTTAGATAATGTTCGTCGTGTTTTCAGTACTTTTTTTACTTTTTGTAATGATGAGGGTTTTATTCAGCGTAATCCTATGCGTAAAGTTAAGAAGATTAAATCTACTAAGAAAGTGAAGAAAGCTTTCACTGATTTTGAAATTGAGGAAATGCGTGAATATTTGAATAAGTTGCCTGAAAGAACAAAATTACAGAAATATTTGAAATTAAGGGATAATGCAATATTTGAATTATTATTGTCTAGTGGTGTTAGGATTAAGGAATGTGTGGCTTTAAATAGGGAAGATATTGATTTGGATAATCGTAGTTTCCTTGTTCTCGGTAAAGGTGATAAGGAAAGACTTTGTTACTTCAGTGTCAAAGCAGCCCATAAATTGAAGAAACTTTTGGATTTTAATCCACCGAAACAGTTCAGAAGAAGTAATGCTTTATTCCAAGGTAAAGGTGGTGTTAGATGGGGTGTTAATGGTGTGGAAAGACGTATTCGTGAAATGGGTCAAGATTTAGGTATTCATGCACATCCTCATAAATTCAGGAGAACTTTCGCAACTAACCTCATAAGGAAAGAAGTTCCTATTGAGCAGGTACGTGAAATGATGGGTCATAGTAACTTGGATACTACTTTGATTTATACTGAGATTGATCAAGAGCAAGTTAAGATGAATCATAATAAATACTCAAATTAAGAGGTTTCATTTTATGGATAATTTGAAAGTAATTACTAGTGAATACAAAAGACAATTCATTGATGATATTGTTACTGGTATGGAAGGATATTTAGATAATAATCAATTATTAGAATTAAATAAGAGTTTGAATAAACATTCAGCTAATTTAACTATTTCTGAAAATCCTGATAATATTGATTTGAATTATGAGCATACTAATAAGTTATTAATTAAAGATTTCATTAAATCTAAAAAAATTAAAGGATTATCCAGTAACAGTTTAAAATATTATGAAGGAATATTATCTAAATTATATGATTGGGCCATTAAATCTTTCATTGAATGTAATAGTGATGATTTAAAAGAATTTTTGGAATTTTATAAAACTATGAATAGTTGTAGTGCAACTACTTTGAATAATACTCGCCGTATTTTATCTAGTTTTTTCAGATGGTTGGAAATTGAAGAAAAAATTTTCATGAATCCTATGAAACAAATTCCTTCAATTAAAACACCTAAAAAAGTTCGTAAAGCATTTACTGATGAAGAAGTTGAAATATTACGTAAACAAATACATAAAAGAAGTAATAATGTTCGTAATGGTGCAATATTCGAATTATTTTTAAGTAGTGGTCGACGTTTTGATAAAGGATATAATCATCATTTACTTTTTAAAACTAATCTGGATGCATTCAATGAAGGTTTTCAAGAATTAAATAGGATTATGTGTGCAGGACAAGTTGCTGATATGAATCGTATACGATCACATATGATGAGAAAATTTCATGCAAGCAGATTATATAATGATGGTTTAAGTATTGATAAAATTGATGCATTACAAGGCCGAGCTAAGGATAACACACATAACGCATATTTTAAAGAATCTCCTGAGAAATTAAAAGAAGTATATTTGAATCATATGGATAGTATAATGTTGGTGATGAAATGAAAAAAAATAATTATAAACCTGCTACTGAGGATGAAGAATTAATTATTGTTTTAGGTATGAGATTATATGATATTATAAACCAGTTAGGTAGTCAAATGATGAAAAAAAGAGGTAGTGATTGTGAGTATATACAATTCAAAGTTTTAAATGGTTTTGATAATTCAGACAATCTAATTACTGTATCTTTACAAAAAATTATGGAGGAATAAAAATTATGATTAAAATCATAACACAATCAACTAAAGAACGAAATGAAGAATTTGAAGAAAAATATGAAAAATACAAAAAATTATTCTACAATACTAATCTATCAATACCTGAGATTCGTAAGGAATTACAGTTAAGTGAAAGTAATCGGATTGTAAAAGATATTAATCGTCGATGGAAACAGTGTGAGATGGTTTCGTCTCATAAGAGGGCTAGGTTAATTGGTCGTGGTGAATGGATTTAACTAAGATAAAATTCATTTTTTTTAGAAAATTAGGTGGTGAAAATTTCATTATGTTTAAACTGATTCATGGTGACTGTACAAAAGAACTTGAAAAACTAATCAAAAACAACATAAAAGTAGACTTAACAATAACAAGCCCACCATACGACAACCTACGCAACTATAACAACAACCTAAAATGGGATTTCCCAACTTTCAAAAAAATAGCTGACCAATTATATGAAATCACAATAAATGGTGGTGTAGTTGTTTGGATAGTGAATGATGCAGTAATCAACGGCAGCGAAACAGGAACAAGTTTCAAACAAGCATTATACTTCAAAGAAATAGGTTTTAATTTACATGATACAATGATTTATGCTAAAAACAATCCAGTTCCTAATGCTAAAACAAGATATCAACAAGGATTTGAATATATGTTTGTTTTCAGTAAAGGAAAACCAAAAACAACTAATATTCTATATGAACCTAGACATAATAAATATGATGATAAAAGAACTTTTAGACAAGATAAACAGTTTAATAGGACTTTTAAAGGTGAGCATTTACGAAGGAATTATAAATATAAAGAAAATGTTCCTAAACGCAATATCTGGTATTATAGTTTAGGTTTGAATGGTACTACAAGGTATAAAGATGCTTTTAATCATCCTGCAATATTTCCTGAAAAATTAGCTAAGGACCATATTTTGTCCTGGAGTAATCCTGGAGATTTGGTTTTAGATCCGTTCATGGGTTCAGGTACTGTTGGGGTGATGTGTTTGGAGAATAATAGAGAATTCATAGGTGTTGAAATTGTTGAGGAATATTATAATATTGCTTTAAAAAGGTGTAAAGAGTACCAGAGTAAGTTAATCTAGAAAATAATATTGGAGAATATAAAAAATGAAATGGATTACTAAGAATCATAATACATTGAGACCAGCAATAATAGATTATTATGAAACACATAAAACCGACCCTTTAAATGATATTTGGAATGCTCTTGCACAAATCATTAAAGATGATAGAATTATTAATCGAAAATATCATTATAATCGTAAAAAAGGAGAGTTTGAACAGATTGATAAGACTCTTGAAAAAATAAGGTATTCCCAGTATAATATTCGTAAAAATTGTATTTTACTTGAGTTAAGTATAAATGATTATTTCGGATTGGATTATAATAATTTTTTCAAGCGTGTCCGTGTTGAATATGTTGAAAGATATGGTAATCTTCATGTTAAGCAACCATTGTGGGGTAAGATTGATAAGACTGATGCTTTGTTCAGAGTATTAAAAGATATGATATATGAGTGTCAGTGGGATAATGATAGTGGTTTTAGCTGTTTGGCGTATGCTACTAATTTGTTAGATTTATCATTATGAATTGGTAATGTTATAAAACAATAAATTTAAATGGAGGTTATATGATGAAAGGCGATGATAATAGTAAATATACAACAACTAGTTTAATAAAAGAACTAGAAAAATTCCCTAAAGATTTACCTATTGAAACAGATTTAGCTTTTGCATATGATGATGATTTTTATTCTGAAGGAGAATATGATTCTGAAGAGGATCTGTATGATGCATTTAAGGCTCATGCAATAAGACTAGCTATATTTGAGGGTTCATGGGAGGAAGATAATATTAGTGATTTGAATAATATCCTACCTGAATTTATTCCTGGTTGGGATGTTGATGATCATTGTGGGTCTAATGCTATTTTGAAAAAAGATATTATAAGTTGTCTTTTTAATTTATACAGTTACGATGATATATTATCTGGTGGAACAAGGGAATTTGTTGAATTATTGGGTTTGGCTGAAGAGATTAGTGAGATTGATTGTAAAGTTAAAGCTCAGGAAAAATATGCTAAAGATAATAATTTGCCATTATTCGCTCCAAGGGATGGTTTATGTATTTGTGGTAAACAGATTTATAATGAAATTTCCTTAGAAAAAGCAGGTAGTGAGTTGATTACTTATTGTCCTTATTGCAGTTTTGCATATGATGATTAGGCGGTTTTTTTATGAGAAAAAGAGATAATCCTAAATATATTAGTTCAGCGAAATTTATTAACTATTGTAACGAAAAAAACATTGCAATATCAAGAATAGATCATAGTAAAAAGAAAGTGATTAATTTAAGTGCAGAGGAGTTAATTGAAGAGTATGATTGTTTTTTAACTATGAATGATTGTCTAGATAGTTTGCGTCATAGAATATGTAATGTTCTAACATCACACGTCCCTTTTGATAAGGACACTGGAGAATTGTATCCTGATACGAGATTTGTTTCTCCAGAACGTTTAGCGGATGAACTTATAAAATTATTGGATGATGAGAATGTTTCTCGTATTTTAGAATTATATTATAAGTCAAGATGTGGTGATGGTGAATTATGATGGATAAAATTGATATTTTTTATATTAGTATGATTATTTTTGCAGTAATTTTCTCTACACCAGTTTTTGCAGGAGCATTAGACGGAATAATGGATATAGAAGAGCATACTAAAACTTGTATTGTCTTGGATAACTATGAAGATGAATACACTCAATTACAACCTATGCCTACAGGAAAAACAATGATACTATTACCCGTAACTCAACATGATTATTATTTTAACACAACTAAAGGAGTTATACCCGTTACTTCAAAGGAATATAATCATTATAATATTTCAGATACATTGAACATTAGTGTGAATGATAAAGGCAGGATTAGGGAGATTTTAAATTGAAACCTGAAGTATTATCCGCATTAGCAGAATATGAAGAGATATGTGAAAACCCTTGGCCTCATAAACCATCTGATGTGCAGAAATTAGTTGATGAATGGTTGGATGGTTATATTAGTCCTAAAGAATGGGTTATTGTGGAATGTTTGGAATCTGCGAAAGATTTTAAAGAAATATATGTTGGAGAAGAAAATAAAGGCCATATACTCAGAGTCCATATTTATGGTGGAGTGTATAAAGTTACTGATGAAATAATAGGTAAGGAGTTTATTTTGGATATGGATAAAGGAGTGATGATTAAGGGTTCTAATACTGCACCCATTACAAAGTTTGTATGTTTAAGTAATGATTTTTTATGTGATTATTCAGATTATCCTAATATTTTATTACCTGTTCCAAAAGATGAAAAAAGAATACGTGAATGTAATCGTAATCCATTTGAAATTAAAAATATTCCTTGCTGTTACCGTACTCCTGAAACATATTGCACTGCAAATGATGAACAATATGCTTATTGTCAGAGAGTGGGAGAAAATCCTAATGATATACAAAGGATAACAGATATTCCAATCATTAGCACACTACCATGTTCAGGTAAAGTTCTTTCATTAAATGCATCTCTTATTAAGCATGCTATGGAACATCCTAATACTAATAATGTATTTTTATGTCCACCACCATTAATAGATTCTGAATTTGTAACCATTAAACGATTATTAGATAAATCCCATATTTGTTATAAAGCAGATGATGAAAATAAAATCATTACATTAACTAATGATTCATCAATACATTTTAAAGCTTCCACTACTGGTGTTTTGAAGAAGACTCCTTATGAAAAACCGATAAGGGATCTCAAAGTAGAGACAGAAGAATTAATGAAGTTTAATGATGATATGATTGAAGGGTTTAGTAATAATCCTGTGGCTCAGAGGTATTTTAAGAAGTGGAGATTAAATGAAAAAAAGAAGAGGAGTTTTAGAAAGAATGGCTGGTTTGTATAATATAATGAACCGTACAAGAGAAACAATTTGTAAAAATTGCATGCATTTCATTGCTAAGAGAGATATGTGTACTTATTATGATACTCCTACAGATGCAGAGAATAATTTAAAATGTTCTGAATATATGGAACCAGGTGATCCAATATAAAAATTTTTTTCATAGGTATGTATCTAAGATTTTGGCCAAAGGAGACAGACTTTCCAGTATTTGAGAGTGTTAGTGATAAGAGTTCTGAATATCTATTGTTAAAAGAAAATCTTCAACGATGTAGGTTAGATAATGGTTGTGGTGCAAGATTAACTTATCATCCGAATTTGTTTGATTTGTCTTTAATATAGAATAATGATTAATTATGTTTAAAAAAAGATTAAAGTGAAATAATAAATGAGAAATGAAGAACAAATAAAAATTGCCTGTGGCAAATTAATAAAACACCTATTAAAAAAATATAAAAAGAAATACGATTTCCTCGCAGAACAAAACACAGAACTACATAATATTCAACAAGCAATAATCTACGAAGAAAAAAGCAAAACAATAACTGAAATATATAAAGAAATATTCGGAGAATAAAAAATATGGGTAAAAGATATAAAAAAGGTAATGTTGGCCGTAAAAGAAAAATCAAACCTAAACAAATATACTTCAGACGAGAAAAACAAATTAACAATCTAATAAACGAATTTAAAAAAGAATATTACACTAACAAGGATAAATTAAATACACTAGAAACATATGTTACACTATATAATTTAAAAACTGAAATAAAACATTTACTGTACCTCCAGGAAAACATGTTAACAGTACAATCTTATACTCGCCGTACTGTTTATTATAAACAATTAGGTCGTTTTAAAAGAATTTACAGTAGATGGAAACATGAGACAGTGTATGCATTCTTATCTTATGTTTGTCATGTACCACCATATTTAGCCATGCCTTATTTATAGTAAAGTATTTAAAAGCAACTTCTTACTATCATATCATATGAATACTTACTATACAGATTTTCGTGTAAAAATACATGCAAAAAGTATTGAAGAAGCCATCGCCAAGAGCAGAAAATTAGAAGACCATATCATGGATCATCATAATGAAAGTGTTTTCATTAAAAGTATAGGTTTATCATTAACTGATAGACAACGGAAAGTTGGAGATAAAGAATGATACGGGAGATTATTCTTTCAATTGGTTTATTGTTTGTTATATGTTGTTTAATATTATATGTAATACATTTATACGGAGGATTTTATCTATGTGCGAATATGTTTTAGAATTAAAAGTATCTTCACAGGAAGGGTCTGATGATTTAAAAGAATTAGGGGAGTTCATCACAGAGGTTATGAATTTAGAATTGGATAAATGGGGTGTTAATTTTGAATTATTGGACTGTAAAGAATATGAGGAATGATTAAGAATGTTGGATTTAGAGGAGAAAATAACAAAAATTGATAGTAATGTTAATCGTTTAAGTAATATTGATTATCAAACTGACGAGTTATGTAAATTGTCTAGACAGATCATTAGACGTTTGGAGCATATAGGTCATCAGCAAGAGTTAACTAATAATTTGTTGATTACAATAGCTAGAAGCTCATCTAAGGATGATATGGTGGAGCGTATTAATCAGTTAATAGCTATTGAGCATTAAACGAGGGTTGTTTATGGTAAGTGAAGTTATTGAATTGAATAATCATCGTTTATTGAATGGGGATGCAACTAACCCTAATGATATTAATCTATTGATTGGGGATTGTAAAGTTGATTTATTATTAACTGACCCTCCTTATGGGATTAATATTGTTAAAATAGGGGGGGGCAAATTGGAGGACAAGGTGGTGACTCCATTAGACCATTCCCGAGAGAGAGAGAGAGAGCAAATTGGATCAATCGGTGGGGCAAAACCACCAAGCTTCGAGAGGAACAGTGGGAACACCAGCAAGACCAGGCTTCAAAAACCTCAGAATGGGGGGGGGGGGCAAAAAGTCTATGGTAAAGTTGGAAAGCCCAGGCGTTGTTGAACCAAGACTTTATAAACCTGTAATTGGTGATGATAAACCATTTAATCCTCAACATTTACTGGATTTAAATGTTCCATCAATAATATTCGGTGCAAATAACTTCGCACATGAATTACCGAACAATCACAGATGGCTCGTATGGTTTAAGAAACCATCATTAGATTTTAAAAGGAATAATTTTAGTGATGTGGAATTATGTTGGACAAATTTAAAAGGCAAATCTTGTTTAATGTATCATCACAGTTGGAGTGGAATGGTTCGTGAAGGTGATCGTAAAGTAGAATTAACTGAAAGAGTACATCCTACTCAGAAGCCTGTGGGATTATTAGAACAAATGATATTGGAATTTACTAATCCTGGAGATGTTGTCCTTGACCCGTACGGAGGGGGGGGGAGTACGCTAATTGCGTGTGAACGAACTGGTAGAACATGTTTAATCATGGAATTAAGTGAAGATTATTGTGAAATCATAGAAAATCGTTACTGGAATTATATGGGTAAAGGACAAGTTAAACTGATGTGATAATAATGGTAAATTTTCTTACAGTACGGATAGATGATAAAAAATGTGAACACTGCCTAACATGTGTAAGTGAATGCCCAACAGGAGCATTAACATATTATAAAGCAGGTTTCATGCATTCTGCATATGAATGTAGCTACTGTGAATCCTGCATGATGGTATGTCCAAATGACGCAATAAACATACTAGATATGTGATTTAAAATGACTAAAGATATTAAAATACCTGTTAAAATCAAAACAGAAATATTAGAAAAAAAATTAAATGAATTAGATTTAACTGAAATGACTCCAACAGAATTGGAGAAAATCATTAAAGAAAACGTGGAAGTGGTCCTAATAGAAAAACAACATAATACTGATGAAATTACAGAAAAAATATTTCATATGGATATAAACACAGGAGAAGAATAATGAACTTAAATAATCAACATTTACTCGCTTTGAAAACAACAAAAATCGAGTACCGAAAGAAACTAGAAGAAACAGATAATCCTCATGAAAAAGAAGTTTATCAGCAAATGATAAATGAATTAACTCATGAAGAAAAGAAGATTTTAAACGAAAGAAACATTTTATTAGATAAATTTGAAAAAGGAGACTAGAATAAAAATGATATTGGAATTAACAGATAATATTATATTGAAAAATTGTTTTGAAGCAATAAGTACTATTGTAGATGAAGTGAGTCTTGAATGTGATAGTGAAGGTATGCGTTTAAGAGCATTGGATCGTAGTCACATAACATTTGTGAAAATGGAATTGAATGCAGGATTATTTGATGAATATATATGTGAAACTCCTGAAAAATTAAATGTAGATACTGATGAATTAATGCAAATCTTGAAAAGATGTAAACCTAAAGATTTACTTAAATTAGAAACAGATGAGAGTAATATTAAACTCACTTTTGAAGGAGATAGTACCCGTAACTTTAATTTAAGATTAATTGATATAAATTATGATTCTCCAACTCCACCAAGAATTGAAATTCCTGTTAAATTGAATTTACCTGTTGAATTATTAGGCGATTTCCTGGAAGACATGTTAATATTTGGTGAGAATGTTAAGTTCATTGTTGATGAAGATTACTTAAGATGTGAAGGGCAAGGCGAATTCGGTGATAGTGAAGTGAAATATATTCATGGTGAGAATGTCCAGGAAATAATTGAAAGTAAATTCAGCATCAATAAAATTAAGGATATGTTAAAAGCTAAGAAGTTGGCTTCTATGGTTACTTTAAGTTTAGGTACGGATATGCCATTATTTTTAACTTATAATATTGGTAATGGTGATGGTTTGTTAGAATTCATGTTGGCTCCGAGATTAGAATCCGAGGACGAATAACATAGGGGGTTAGTTTTTTATGGTAGATGATAATTACAGGAAATTAGCTGAAGCATTCAAAGAAAAAAATACTGCTATAACCAGTAAGGATGAACCATCCTATTATAACAGTAACGGATTATCACCACTACAATCATTCCATAAAGGATTACTAAGCCAAGAAGAATATCAAGGTTTCCTTAAAGGCAACATTATTAAATATGCTGTTCGTTGCGATAAAAAGAATGGTAAAGAAGACATGGATAAATGCATTGATTATTGTAATCACTTGCGAGAGATATTATGAAGCTTAATTTAAAAAAAATCTTCAAAAGAAAAAATCATGAAGAACCTATAGATTATGAATCAAAAAATAATGATCATATCCTAGAATTATTACAATTATATTATGGGAAATATGATTATATTATTGAATATGGGAATAATCAAAGGTTAAGTGTAGGTAAAAACACAATACTATCTATTCTTGGAGACTTCATAGAATATTATGGGAGAGACTTCGATGATTCTAAAGATAATATTCCTTTAGGGATTATTTATATACCATCCATCACCGCAATAAAAAGAAGTACGGTGTAAAAAATTATGGCTAATGATGAAATATTGAAAAAATGGGCGTATGTGCAATGCAGCACTTATCGTGTGAAAACATTAGAATATTTAGAGAAAACAGGTTATGATATGCCTAAAAATATTGCAAATAATGTAGGTATATTACAGAATCATATTAGTACTGTTTTAAGTGAATTAAAAAAAGCAGGGCTTGTGGAATGTATAAATCCTGAAGCACGCAAAGGAAGATTATACCGTTTAACAGATACTGGTGTGGAAGTTGCTAACTTAGACTTATAAAGAGTGTGGTAATATTATGTATGTGAAAATTGATAATCGAGAAAAGGACAGGACACAAATTGCATGTGATTATTACACTCAAAAAGGTTTAAATGCGGAAATAACAACATTACCTGTTGGAGACTACATATTCAATGACAAGGTTGTTTTTGAATGGAAACTAATCTCAGATTTCATAGCTAGTGTAAAATTAAAACGAGTTTTTAATCAGAGCATTGAAATGTATGAGAATTTTGATTATCATTATGTAATTATCGTAGGAAGTGATGTTGAATTAGAGAACTGTCTTGTGCTTGATGGTTTAAGACCATCAGCATATTATGGTGCGATTACAAGATTAAATACTTACACTACTGTAATTAATGCTCCTGATGAATTCACAGCTTATGAATTGATGATGTGTCAGGCTGAAAAGTGTTTGGATGATGATTTTGTTTATAAAAGATTACCTATTAAAACACCTAATCCTGCACAGAATCTATTATTACTCTGTAAAGATATTGGTGATGAGACTGTGAAATTATTGAAAGATGAATTACATATTTACAGTTTCAAAGATTTGAAACAACTTTCTTATAATGATTTAATAAACATACATGGCATAGGTCCTAAAACGGCAAATATGATATTAGAATATATAGGGGAAACAATCCCATCAAACTAAATTTTTTTATATTTTCTTTTTTGGAATAATGAAAGATATACAACAAAAACTTGATAAATACAACAACCTCTTTGTTCCTGGAGAAAAAAGAACAAGTGAATATGAAAAACATATTAAACAGAAACAAAGAATTAAAATGCGGAAACAAATAGCTAAAAGCATGAAATATGAAGCTAAATATTTATTGATAACAGATAATCATTTAAAACAGGTTTATTATCTGATTGATATTTTCGGGGATAAATTCAAAATGTTACATAAACGTGCTTCAGAAGAAACCATTATTTTAGCATTTATTTTTTATTGTATTCGTATTGATAACAGTACTATTAATCTGAATAATTATCGGATTAGTAAGAAGTATAAGTTAACGGATCAAGTTTTTAGTTTGATTATTAGTAGAATGTTACATTATTTTATGAAGCAACATCCTATTGCTCCTGTGGAGACTACTGAGTATGATCATGATTTGTTGTTGCGTGGAGGTTTTTGAAACCGCAAAGTATTTATAAGCAACTTCTTACAGGTATATGGTAGAGGTGCTGAGAAAAACAATAAAATTATTTTATTCGGTGCCTTTCGACATGTTATGTAAGTTCTAATACTATATATTTGGAAAATGGATAGTATCAATCAATACAATTATTTCAAACCATAGAATAAAAAGATGCAGGGGAAAAATACTGGATTTAAAATATTAAAAAATTTAAGGGAAAAAAATTAAAAAAGGGGAGAAAAAAGAGAGAGAAGAAAAAAAATTATTTTTAATTTTTTTTATATTCATGATTTCGGGTTTATTCCTTATTGTGAATCATAAAATTTTCTTTCTACAAATTATAGGGAAATCAGCAAAAAAAGTGTGTTTTTTGCATCATTGCTTTTATTACCGTCATAAATATTTCATTTATTTGTTCTTCTAATAATTTTTTGGTAAAATTGGAAAAATAATATTTTTTTCTTTTATTAATTTTTTTTATGTATTTTTTTAATTCCCCTAAAATCTTTTTATATTTTTGGTTTAAAAAATAATTTTGGAACTATTAATAGAATATGCTTGAAAAAAATGATATGAAAAAGATTTTAAAGATTTTTTTCTTTAATTTAGCCTCCATAATGGGAAAAATGAAAAAAAGGAGAAATGATTAAACACGAATAATTTTTTTATGGGTTTTTTTCGTACCTTTGTTTTCTCATGAAATTAGAATAGTTTCTTCTTTTTTTCTCTCTTTTTTCTTAATTTTTACGAAATTTAGCTAGAATATCATCATCGGATTTGTTTTCCAATGCTTCGATTCTCTGTAGGATTGTATCATATTTATTTTGCTGTTCTTTTATTGTTTCTTGTAATTCTCTATTATCGTTTTCTAATTTTAAAAATTCTTGGCTTTTAACTGTTATTTTTTCAACATCTTTATTCAATAATAATGATGGTAGATGATTCACATATTCATTGAGGAGATCTTCTGTACGTAACATAAAATAGGATTCATCAGTTATTGTTTTTGATTTACCTTGTAAATCATTGATTAGGTCTCTGCTCATTCCATCTCCTGCTAATGTCGATGCATGATATTTCCTCAGCATGTGGCTTCTGAATCTACGATAGTGTCCTATTTTACCTAAGTTTAGTTTATCGTTGATTTCTTCAAAGGATAATGTGAATGTTGTGGGGTTTATTTTGAATAATTTGCTTTCTAATGTTATGTTGTCAGTTCTATCTTGTAAGTAATGGTTGATTGCAGTTACACTTTCAGGGCTGCTGAAGGTAGTGTAATATTTATCTGTTTTGACACGTTTAATTTGCCAAGTGGGTACTACATCACTTGTTTGGTTTAATGTTTCTATTATTTTATAGATATTATTATTGTTGTGGTAATTTTTTGTTGCTTTTATATAATCTTTAATGGTTAAACTTAATGTTTCTGCACGTGCAGAACCTGAACTAGACATGAATAGTATGATGGCTTTCATTACTGGTGATGCTATTTCAATTGCAGAGCGGAGTACCTCCTTGTCAGGCAAGTCTTCTGGACGGATAGGTTCTGGCCTGTTAACATTCTTCTCATTAAAATTAGGTAAGTTATGGATTTCAATATCAAAGTGACGGTAGAATGCTTGTATTTTGTTGAAGCGTTCACGTGCTGTTTTTTGGGAATGTTTGTCGTATAAATATACTCGGTATTCTGTTAATCTTTTTTTTAATGTTCGATGTTTCCATCGTATTCCGTTTTCTTCTTCGTTTTCTGCTTCATCAAGTAATTGTTGTAGTGTCATATTATAATATGAAGTGTATTCGTTCAAGTATATTTTGTATGCTCTGGTGGTGGTGTCTTGTATGTTTCGGGTTTTCTGGAGGTAGTTTATTAGGTCTGTGTCTTTCATTTTTTATCATCTCAAAAATATTTCTCATTATTCTTATGTATATGAGGTATATTTTTATTATGATTTAAAAGTATTGGAATACTTTAAGGTGTTTGCACTAAACTTATTTTATTATTCCAATACTTATGTGGTGTTTGTTATTGTTTTTAGTGTGTTTGTGTGTAGTATGGTTTTGTTCACTGAATGTGAACATTTTATAACATCGTTATACTATAATATTATAAAAAAAATAACCTCATAAAAAAAATAATTATGAGGTTAACCTGCCTAAAAGGCAAAAGAAGTATTCCAATAAAAATAATATAATCATCATCATATAAAAAACTTAACTCATAAAATATTCAACTCCTTACCCGACAAAAAAACATTCACAACAACAGTAAACTCCTGCTTAACCACATCAGAACTACCAACACTCCCCACCATCACATTACCCATAACATCCATATAAATCTTCTTCAAACGCTTAGGATTCGTCTTAATATAAGTCTCATGAACAACATTCTTCGACCTACCCTGCAACGAATCAACATACTCAGCAGTCAAACCAATATTAGAAGCATGAAACTTACGCAAAGTATGACTCCTAAAAAAACGATAATTACCTTTAAAACCCCAACCCATCTTATCATTAATCTCCTGAAACCTCAACAACAAATTAGAAGCACTAAAATCAAACAACTTATCAGACAATTTCAAATCCTTCCTCGTTTTCAAATACTTCACTATATACAAAGAAGCTTCAGGACTACAAAAAGTATAATAATACTTATCAGTTTTAATACGACGTAAATAAAAAGTAGGAACAACATTCTTCTTACGTTCTAATGTATCAAGAATATATTCTAAACTACCACCATTATGATAATCCCTAGTACCATTAACAAACTGCTCAACAGTTAAAGACAAAGTCTCCTCCTTGACAGTACCCGAAGATGACATGAACAAAATAACAGCCTTCAAATCAATACTGCAAATATCTAAAGCCTGACGAATATGAAACTTAGTTGGAAGATCTAAATAATTAATCTCATAATCTTTATTATATTTAGCAACAGGAAGATTAGGAACTTCAATCTCAAAATGATTATAAACTGTTTTAACCTTCTGCAAATATGTTTTCAAAGTATTAGGAGACATATCACTATCAAAAAGATAATTACGATAATCCAACAATCTTTTCTTAAGTTTCCTATCTTTCAAAGGAACCTTCTGTTTTTCTTCAAAATTAGCTTCATCTATTAATTCACTTAAAGATTTCTTCTGCACTTTCAAATAATGTTGGATGGCAGATTGATAACCTTTTCGTGTGCTTTCTTTGATATGTCGTTCTTTGCAGAACTTTTCGAATAATTTTTCATTATACATAAAAAAGATTATATTAAAATTTAAATAAAAAAATAGGGAGGATTTTATTTAAAATCCCCCCATATATTTTTTTACCTCATCTCAACATTAATATATTATATTCTTTTTCTTATTTTATAGTGATTTAGTGATTAGTAACTTATTTTACTTATATTATTATGTGTATTTAAAATTTTTAAGAAAAAATATAATAGATAAAACAATGCATCACAGATGAAAAAAAAGAATGTTATTGTACGAAATCCTCATATAATTTGTCTTCCAAATCATCAGGAATATCATACTTATTACGAAGACTATTTAACTCAACTTGTTTATCTAAAACTTCATCAGTCAAACCTTCTTCAGCAAACTTCTTATTCAATGCTTCCTGCCTAAGCTGAATATCAACTTTCAATTTCTCTATATTCATTTAAATCAATCCATTCTAAATTTTTAGCTAATACTTTTTCTTTTAATTTATTAATGTCAACACTTTTAATTTCTTTTCGTTTACCATTATCATCCACATAAATATAACGATATCTATATCCTTTCCTATTATTATAAGAATACTCTTTAGAAACTCTATAAAATCCAGTTTCATTCTTTGCTTTAGATAATGATATTTTATGGTTCATGTTAAATTTTTTCCCATAATTCGGATTATTTTCACCAGAAAAATGTAATTTTGAATGTTCAGAACTACAAATTAACTGAAGATTAGATATGTTATTATTTAATTTGTTTTTATCAATATGGTGTATATGATAACCTTCAGGTATTTTACCATAATGTTTTGACCATACTACCCTATGATACATTCTGGTTTTATCAGGGCAATATATAATCATATAACCCTCTTTATTAAAACCACATCTTCCAAATTCTGTTTCAAAAGTTTCCTGATAAAATTTTAATTCCAAATTTGAAATATCAAAGTTTTTTTTATTACCGTCTTTGAAAACAATATATGAATGTTCAGGTTTTTCACCATAATATTCTTCCCATACTAAATGATGAACAAATTTCTTATGATTATTTTCTTTTCTGCTGGTTATACGGTAGCCTCTTTTTTCATCAAAAGATGCTGACCCATATTTGGTTCTTATTTTACTCATAGTTATCGCCCTTTTACTTTTTTTAAAAATCACCCATCTTTGATAGGCGATGTAGATAGGCTGAGTAAAAGAAAACCTACCTACAATCATAATTATTTGTTATCTTAATATAATTAATTTATGGTTAATATTGCTACACTTTTCTGACTTATACCATTAATATATGATTGCTGGGTGCTTTTCGACCTGTTTTCAATATATCCACAGTAAGCCGGATAACTACAATATGAACCTAAACTGTTTAATATTGTTAAAGTATCCCCTACACTTTTAATTACTTCATAATGACCGTATTTATCGCGATAACTTAAGTGAAAGAACAATGCTCCATTATTAATGGCATGTTGTATTTCATCCCAAGTCATTTCACTTTTATTTTTCCAGATCATTTTTAGATTGTAACCATATTTTTTATTAAACCATGCGAGACCTGTTTCTAGGCCTTGATGGCTGGTACCTGCTGAAGTGGTTCCGCAGACACTAGCTAATGTTGCTTCGGATAATTCAATACCTGTTAAACGATAGATACATTGCATCAGGCTGTGGGGTCCGCAACGAACACCATTGGTTTGGCCGAGTTTTCCTCCACCCTGAACGGTAATATATTGATATAATTTAGCAGGTGTTGGTTCAGGTGTAGGCGTAGGTTCAGGTTCCGGTTCATTAACAACAATAATATTATCCACACTAGAAGCCAAATGAGTATCATTACCACTAAAAACACTATTAACAGGATACTTACCAGGACCAAGATTAATATTCAACCTTGCCAAACCATCAGCACCAATTTCACGAACATAATTAACATTATTCACAGTAATAGTGACAGTACCACCCACACGACCAACATCATCATAAACAGCACACATATACTGCGTACCATCCTTATAAATCATATTAACATCAGTACCTTCCATACGAGTAGCTTTTTTCTGAGCTTTAATAGTAATATGTGCAAATGCAGTGGCAAGATTATAATCATCATCACTGAAAGAAATTAAAGGAGTGTATTCTCCAGGACCAAGATTAATATTCAATCTAGCCACACCATCACTATCGGTTTTACGAATATAATCTTTTCCATTAACATTAAATCTAACATCTCTATCAGTTAAAGCAGTTTTACCATCATATAAAGCAACTTCTAACTGGTCTTTTTCACCATAAGTTTTAATTAAATCATAAGTGATTAAATGTGCATCTTTTTTATTATTACTAAATAATTCTTTTAAAAAATCAAAAAATCCCATCAAAAAATCCTCCCTTTTTTTATTTCATTACATAATGGTCATTTTTTCTAGCTTTCAAAATGCATCTTCTACCTACAATGTAACAACATTTTTCTAGGTCATGATCACAAGTTTGTCTTTGACAACAACCATCACATTCAACTATTTTTTTCATTTTACCACGATTTCAGCTTCTTCTTCAAGAACAATTGCTTTAACAGTACACTCTTCTTGTTCGGTGAATCCGCAGATACCAATACCTTTTATGTCAGTGATGGTTTTAGCTAGAAGATTTCCATTTTTTTCAAATGTGATTGGTTTTTGCGGTTGGTCTGTTTCAGCTGTGATTTCGATTATTTCGATAGTAGTTTCATTTTCGTTTTCGTCTTCGAATTTTTCTTCTTTTTTTTCAAATTTTAATTGTATCATAATCATACCTCGGTAATTTTTTTTCTGTTGAGTTTTGTATGAGAAATGAATCTGATTATATTTTGGTTCAGTGAAAGATACAGCTAATTTATTAAACCATAGTCAATGGAGTGCTGGCGACTATGATAACACAAATATATATAATACTTTAAACACTATTAGAACTACCAATGCATTTTACACTAATGAATATTCTGGAATTGGAGAATACTCTATCAAAATGATAAAACAAGCAGCAACTGGAGCATATTGCAGGGTAAAATATAATAATAGTATTCATAATAAAACTGTTGTCGCATCAGCAGCAATTAAAACAAATAATTATAATTCACAGTTAATTTTATTAGAAATTAAAAATGATACTATAATTCAACAAGAAACGGTAGTTATACCAGCAAATACTGAAGGAATTTTCACTGTTTCGTTAGTTGCTGGAAATGATAATGATTCTTTTATTATTCAATTTAATAATTTAGGTCCTATTGATTCTTTTATACATGTTGATGATGTTTGCTTAATTTAAAGTTAGTGAAAGAAAACCAAAACTTGATGGACATCAACTTATGGAGTGGTGGCGAATACAATAACACCCTAAACAATATACAATGCAATCAAGATAATCAAAAAGTAATAATATCTGACGAATACTCTATTAATGGTGAAACATCATTCAAGATAATGCGTGGTGGAGGAACAGGATATAATTGGACTCGATTCAGAGTTCCGTGCACAGAAACGGGAAAAACAATGACTGTGAAATGTAGAATATATTCACCTAACGCATCAGCAGACATATGGTTGTGTGATATGAATGGTGGATCAACCGAAGGAGAACGTACAAGTATTAGAGTGTATCCATCAAAGAATGTAATGGAAATAAGTTTAACATATACTGGGAAATTAACTACTTTAACCCATTATGCATTACGTATTAACTTATTAAATGATGATACATACTTATTCGTTGATGATTTAAGTTTAACGAGTAGTTAATCTAATATTATCAATATAAAATAA